>JACRUB010000176.1:7844-11432 GCA_014305015.1 Vulcanimicrobiota bacterium
CGGCCACTTCGCGAAATCGCAATACGGGCAAATGTACGGACAAAACGGCAAATGAACGTAGATCCCAGCGCCGGTCATACTCTTTAGTTTACGGAAAAGACGCCAACTGCGCCCGCACCGGCATGCGTTGCAATCACGGGGCCGGCTTCCAAAAGCTGCATGAAGGCAGGCTGCACACCGAGACGCTCGCGCAAGCGTTGTGCAACGTGTTCGGCGATTTCGGGTGCTTTCGTATGCATGACCATCAAGCGGGCCGTCGCAGGATCGGTAATATTTTGCAGGGTCATGTCCACGATCGTTTCTTGCGCCCGCGCAAAGGTACGCACTTGCGCGGCAGCCTCGACTACCCCGTCCTTAAGCGAGATGACTGGAACGATTTTCATCAAGGTGCCCAGCACTGCTTTCGCACGTCCGATCCGGCCCGTCCGAACGACGTGACTCAAGTCCGGGAGCGCGGCGTACAGCCGCTGCGAAGCACGTTCGGCCTGGATTGCCGAAATGATCTCTTGCGCGGAGGCACCGTTTTTTGCGAGCCCGGCCGCATGTAAAACTTGCAATCCGAGGCCACCGGCAGCACTCTGTGAATCGACAACATGTATTTTTGCATCGGGGAAGCGCTGCGCGGCCGCACGCGCCGCGTTGATCGTACCGGAGAGCGCGGCGGAGATCACGAGGCAGACGATCTCATTGCCCGCATCCACGTACTTCTTAAAGACCTCCTCGAACATTTCGGCCGTTGGCTGCGAAGTCGTTGGCAGCGTCTTCTCCGTTGCCAGTCGCTCGTAGAACTCCGGCCGGGAAAGATCGAGATAGTCGCGGTAGCTGCGGTCGCCGAACAGAACGAACAGCGGCACGACCTCGACGCCGATTTCAGCGGCACGGGCCGGTTCGATATCCGATGTGCTATCGGTGACGATTGCAATCATGCTTCACGCGCCAAATGTGGCGCAACGAGTGCCTCGATCTTTCCGACCACGTCGGCACCGGCTTCATCGGACGCCGCCCGGATTGCGCTCGCGATTGCAGTGTGCGTTGCCCGTCCATGCGCGACGATGCAATTGCCTCGCAATCCGAGAAGCGGTGCGCCGCCGTAGGTTTCGTAATTATACTTATTGCGTAATTTGTTGAGCGCAGGCATCATGAGCACGGCGCCTAGTTTGTTGAGTAAACTACCCTGTGTGATGCTGTCTTTGATAACACTGCCGAGCGCCGAGACGAGCCCCTCTGACACCTTGAGCACCACATTGCCGACAAAGCCGTCCGCCACAATCACATCGGCGGCGTTGATGAGCACGTCTTTGCCTTCGATGTTTCCTATGAAATTCACAGGAGCAGCGTCGAGAAGTCTTGCGGCTTCGATCGTCTGTTGATTGCCCTTTGTGCGCTCTTCGCCGACTGAAAGAATCGCGACACGCGGATTCTGGATCTTCAAGACGGCGCGTGCATAAGCGGCGCCCATCATTCCAAATTGCGCGAGCCACTCCGGCCGGCAATCGACGTTTGCGCCGGCATCGAGCATCACACTCGGGCCGCCCAGCCCGGGAAGAACGGTCGCAATTGCCGGACGCGCTATCCCTTCGACCGTCCGCAATCGAATGAGCGCGATTGCAAGATAGGCCCCGCTGTTGCCGGCAGACACAACCGCATCAGCGGATTTGTCCCTGACAAGATTGATGGCGATTCCAAGACTGCTGCGTTCGTGGTTGCGGATGGCCTGAGAAGGATGTTGATCCATCGGCACTTCGTCGGGCGCGTGCACCAGCGTGATCAACTCCGCACCCATACCCGTGAGCAGCGGGCGGATACGCGCTTCGTCTCCGACCAGAATGATATCCGCGTACTTCTGACGCGCGGCAACAATCGCGCCCGCCACGATTTCCCCGGGTGCGTTGTCGCCGCCCATCGCATCGACGGCGATGCGCGGACGAGTCTGCGAGGCGCTATTCATCGAAAGAGACCACGTATTCTTCGTTCTTCTGACCGCCGAAGTAGTACTCCACATCGAAGTCCGGGAAGGCGGTTCGCAACTCTTCGCCGAGGCGCTGCGCGTCCCGCTCCTTTTGTGATCCTCCGTAATAGAAGGTGAGAAGTCCAGGCGCGCCCGCACTCATAGCGGCAACGAGCGACTTCGCCACCTCAGCGACCGTGCTGCCTGCAAACAACCGGCTCCTATAACTGGCAGCCGGCTTCCCACGAACCACCGTCGTGCCGCCGAGCGTCGCGTCTTTTCCGGCAAGAAAGACGGAACCGCCGCTCGGACGTTCCGATGCGCGGATAACCTCGTCGACCTCTGGAGCTTGCTCGCGGCCACGAAATTCAAGAAGTCCGGCAATCCCTCCGACCATGTCGCGCGTCGGGATAACATCGACCCTCTTGTCGGTCAACTTTGTCACTTCGTTTGCAGCGAGCGTCACGTTCGAATCGTTGGTAAAGAGAAAAATGTGGTTCGATAAACATTTGTTGACCGCGAGCAAAAGATTGCGCACGCTGGGATTACCTTTGCTTAAGACGGTTTCTTCGGCTCCGAGTTCTCTCGCAATCCGGTCGAAGCCAAGGCCAGGCACGACCGCGATCACTGAAAATGTTTTTGCCGGTTTATCAACGACAAGCACATTGTGCTGTTGTTCCATGTTGTCGACTTTGAGGCGCGTCAGCGTTCCGTATTTTGATGCGATCGCTTGAACGGCTTCGGGTTTACCGGTATGGATGTGCACTTTGAGAGTCGGCTGCGCGCCGGCAACGATAAGCGAATCGCCGCGGTTCTGCAGAGCATCGCGCAAGGTAGACACCTCGCAGGTCGCCCTTTCGACGATAAATTCTGTGCAAAACTTGTTCTCCCCGACGATTTGCGCAGCCGTAAAGACGGCGGCTCGAATGGGACGGCGCGGAAATGCGGTGGTGCGTACCTTAACGTCGGGCAAAAAACGCAAAATGCCCTCGAGGAAATAGACAAATCCCGCTCCGCCCGCATCCACCACTCCGGCTTCTTTGAGAACGGGCAGTTGTTCCGGCGTCCGCTCTAGCGCATCGAAGGCGGCACGGAGTGCGCCATTGCTCAAACGGTAGAAGTCGCGTTCGTGCAGTGCAAGATGGTACGCGGATTCGGCCGCCGCGTTTGCAACAGAAAGAATCGTGCCCTCAACCGGTTTGAGCAACGCGGCTTTGGCGGCGGCGACCGCCTCTCGCATCCCGGTGGCTAAGGTGAAGGTGTCAATCTCCGAGCGGTGGCGCACGTGATGCGCGAAGCCGCGGAGCATCTGCGAGATAATGACGCCGGAATTTCCGCGCGCGCCCATGAGACTACCCTGGGCTGCGGCAGCGGCGACCTCGGCCAAGTTGGCGCTGCGGCATTTGCCGGCCTCAAGAGCAGCCGAGCGGACGGTCAGGTACATATTGGTGCCGGTATCCCCATCCGGGACCGGAAAGACGTTGAGGTCGTTGAGGACACTCCGGTACTTCTTGAGGAAGTAGGTCCCGGCGATGACGAACTTGGCATAGCCGCGGCCGTCCAAGGCGGTGATATCCATCAGCCGCCTTCATGCGGCGCCCGCCTTGCAGCCCCCTTGAAGGCCCGCAGACCCCTGCGGT
>JACRUB010000063.1 GCA_014305015.1 Vulcanimicrobiota bacterium
TGCTCGCAAGTTTGACACTCTACCCCGAGGACTTTGCGGCGGGTGTGGACGTCGTCGGAATCGCGAACTGGGTGACATTCTTGCAAAACACCAGCGCGTACCGCAGGGCAAACCGCGAAGCGACGTACGGATCGCTCGAGAACGACAAGGACTTCCTCGCATCGATTTCACCGATCGCACACGTCAACCGGATGAAAGCGCCGCTGCTGATCTTCATGGGGAAAAATGATCCGCGCGTGCCTGCGAATGAAGGTCAACAAATGGCCGACGCGCTTAAAGCGCGTAACATTCCCGTCGACTTGACGATCTTTCCAGACGAGGGGCATGGAATCGGGCGCTACGAGAACCGTGTTAAAGCCTACACGCAGATCGCGGCGTTCTTAGATAAGTATTTAGGGTCCCACTAGGTCGCGCATCGTTTTTGTGCGGGGAATCGAAGCAGTATGCTCGCGGTGACACACCGCGCACAGCGTTTCGAGATTCTCGAGGTGATGCGCGCAGCTAATCGTACCGTGTTGCCCACGGCAAGGCTCGCGGTGATTGACTTCGAGACGGATTTTCTTGCGGCCCGCACGCCAGACGCGCATGGCTTCTTTAAAAGCCTTTTCCGTTGTAAGCACGCGCCGGTTCGGCCGTTTCGGAGGTGCGTTGCCGCACAGCCTGCAGCGGTACTTATCCCGCACTTTGGCGGCGCGGCGCGCAAGCGTCCACCAGTGATTTTTCCAAAAGGTCGACGCGCATTTCTCGCTGCACCACTTGCGCCGGCGTCCCGCGAGCACCGTACCGCACCACGCGCATCCACCAACGGTGGGCTTAGCTAGAACGCAGGAGCTCAGGAGTGAGGCGGCCTTGGTCATCGAGATCCATGCTTCGACGCCTATGGGCGGGTGATCTTGTATTCGAAGCGGAGTTGTCCGGGTTCGTCGGACGCAACTTCTTCGAAACCGCTTTTCACCAAGACTGCGATCGATGCATCATTGCCCGGCAGGCAATGGGCTTGCACGCTTGTTACATCGCCGCTTTCGGCGGCACGCCAGAGAAGTCCGCGAACCATTTCGGTTGCAAATCCTAACTTGCGCCAGCGGCTTGCAACGGAATAACCGATCTCCACGCTGCCATGCTCATCCGGCGGACCGAAATAGCCCGCGACGCCCACCAGCGAAGGATGCTCCGCCGGTGCGCCTTCCAAAAGGCCGTACCAGCTTGACCATCCGTCCATTGCCGGCCAATTTGCGTTCAGTTGATTGAGTATGAATTCGATCGCGCCGCGGTCGTATTCACCGGGCGGCCAATCGTTCGGGACATCGGCGCGCAAGAGTTCGCCGACTTCAAACGGACTGCGTAACTCTGCCTCGAGAAGGACCGGCCACGCTGCGATCAGCTTAAGACGCGATGTCTCGATGGCGGGCGTTACAGAATCGATCGAATGGCCTTCTCGATATCGGGTTTGCTCATTTCGCCGTTGCGTACGAGCTTGATGTTGCCGCGGCGGTCGATAAACACGTGAACGGGCAAGCCGATGGCGCCGTACGGCTGCATAAGCGAGCCGCTATCGTCGACGACGGCCTTGTAGACCAAGCCGTACTTGTGTAGAAAATCGTTCGCGCGGCTCGCACTTTCGCGCTCGTCTACGCCAACCACCACGAAATTACGGTTCTTATACTTTTTCTGCAGCGCATTAACATCGGGGGCTTCTTCGTTGCACGGCGGGCACCAATTTGCAAAGAAATTCAAGTACACGGCCTTGCCGTGCAGCGAGGAAAGCTTGAGATTGCCGCCGTTGGAGAGGGGCGCATTGAAATCGGGCGCCCGGTGTCCCACTTGCGCGACATCCGCCGAAGCGACGGCACTGAGTGCGAGCGTAAAGAGCAGACCGAGAATACCGGAGCGAACGCGCATGATGGATTTCCTTTTCGTAACTTTAGCCATAACTCGGATAGGCAACGGCCCTCAGATCCTTCTGCATCTGGGCCAGCAGTGCTTCCACTGAATCATACCGTACCTGGTCACGGACGAAACGAAGCTCGCGCACAACGAGTTCCTCCCCATAAATCGTTCCGGCGAAATCACGCAGCCACGCTTCGACCGTGCGCTGCTTCCCATCGAATGTGGGATTCGTCCCGATCGAAACGAGGGCTGCATGGTCGCGTCCGTCATGTCGCGCAGTCCCGGCATAAACACCGTCTTTGGGAAGCAGCTTCTCGCCGCCGAGTTCGATATTGGCGGTGGGAAATCCAAGGTCGTGCCCACGGCCTTCACCCAGGCGAACCACCCCGCGCAATTCGAATGCGTGGCCGAGCAGTTCTTCCGCTTCTTGCGTTTTGCCCTCAGTAAGGAGTGCTCGAATACGCGTGCTTGAAATGCGCTCACCGGCCTCGGCGGTATTCTCAATTGCAAGAAACGGAATATTGTGACTTGCTAGCGTTTCCCGGGCGAGGTTTATGTCACCGGCGCGGCCTTTGCCGAAACGGAAATTGGTGCCCACGACAACCGCGCGCGCGCCAAGCGCTTTGTCGAGCACATCGTCGACGAAGGCCTGTGGTGAAAGCGAGGCGATTCGATCATCGAACGGGACGAGGAAACACTCTTCGACTCCCGCGCGCGCGAGCAAGTCGATACGCTCTTCCGTCGTTGTGAGCAGCGGCGGCTCCGTGCCCGGCCGCAGAAATGCCGCGGGATGGTTTGAGAAGGTCACCACGCCTGTGCGATACCCGGGTTTGCGCAGTTTTCGCAGCTCACGAACGATTGCTTGATGCCCGCGATGAAAGCCGTCGAAAAATCCAATTGCCAGCACGAGCGGCGGACGCGTATGATCGCGTTTGAGCTCGTGATGAATCTTCATACAAAGACCTTGCGCGGCGAAAGCAGCGCTCCATGCATTTCACCGACGCCGACCAGCGTGCGCGACGTATCTCGAACAAAGACATGTTTATTGGTTGCGCCTGAGGGAACGGGCACCACTCGGCCGGCCCGAAAATCTGCCGAGCCCCGCAAGTCAAGCACCACGGTTGGAAACGGAATGATATGTTCCGGCGGAATAAGCGCTGCGTGCGGATCGTTCGCGATCTCTTCGGGCGTGCGGCTCTCATAGAGAATGAACGGTCCCGAGCCTTCGCGCAACAGCGCTCCCATGTGCGCGGGTAGCCCAAGCGCCACTCCAATATCTTCGCACAACGTTCGGACGTAGGTGCCTTCGCTGCATGCGATACGCAATCGCGCAGTATTATCCTCAAATCCAAGTACGGTAATGCCGTAGACGGTGATGCTGCGAATCTTTCGTTCGACGGTGATTCCTTGACGCGCGAGGTCGTACAGGCGCTGTCCGTCGTGTTTGACCGCGCTAAACATCGGCGGCGTTTGATCGACCTTGCCGATGAATTGATCCAAAACTTCGGGCAGCCGCTTTTGCCAATCGCCGGGGACTTTGGACTCTGCGATCACGTCACCGTGCGCGTCGGCACTCGTTGTCGAGCGCCCAAGCACGAGCGTGCAGGTGTAGCCCTTGCGCTGATCGGTCAGCAGCGGAATGAGCCGCGTGGCTTTTCCAATCGCGATCGGTAGAACGCCCGCCGCTTGCGGATCGAGCGTTCCTAGATGACCGACGGCAATCTTGTGATCGCGCGCGTAGAATCCGTAAATGCGGCGCATGCGCGCAACCACATTTGCGGAAGTCGGACCGCAGGGCTTAAAGACGTTAACGAAGCCAATCAAGGGTCGACTTTAGATAACAAAAACTGCTCGCGCTTGACCATGCCCACGACGATGCAGAAAACCATAACGGTCGTGAGCGTTAAGAGGGGCACGATCGTCCAATGTGCATCGGGCCGCCTCATGAAATAGGTTAGCGGCGCTAGCAAAATCATGCAGATTCCACCACGCGTCAGCCAGAGCGCTTTTTTCTTATGCGCCATGATCGTAATAAAGATGCCTTCGAAGAAAAAGAATAGCGGACCCAGCAAAGTTATAGCCCCTCAGCGACGAGCGCTTCTTCGACGGCCTTCGCTGCATCGGGCAGTGAACCAACAAACGTCAAGCCCGAGGCGCGAAAGTGTCCGCCGCCGCCAAGACGCGCCGCGGCCGCTTGAACGTTTATGCGGCCGCTGCTTCGCAGACTAACGCGGATATCGCCATCATAATTCTTAAAGAGCGCTGCGGCCTCCACGCCTTCGACCGAACGCAAGTATCCGATGATCTCTTCGGTATCTTCGCCGTCTGCATCGCACTCCTTGAGCATTTCCTCGTCGACATACGACCAGCAGTAGCGGCCATCGTGGCCAATACGGGCTTCTTCCAAGGCGCGGCCCAGTAGCCTAATCGCTGCAAAGCGTTTGTTGGCAAAAATCTCTTCGGTAATTTGCTCTTTGTCGGCCCCCGCCAGCATCAGTTCAGCAGAGAGGTTCAACACTTCGGGCGTCGTGTTGCTATGCATGAAACCGCCCGTATCGGTCATGATCGTGGTTAGAATGCACGTCGCGATATCGCGGTCGATCTTGCAGTTCATCTCGCGAAGGAGGCGCACGACGCACGTGCCGGTGGAGCATTCCGTCGGAATCACATAGTTGAGCGCGCCGAAATGCGTATTGCCCAAGTGATGATCAATATCGAGAATGTTTGCGCGATCGAGCTCCGGCAGATACTCGCCGGCGCGACCCGTATCGCTCATATCGCCAAAGACCCACAGCGCGTCTGACGGCAGATCGGCCGGAATTTCACGAGCTACTTCGTCAGAATCAGGCAAAAACCGTAGGTTGCGCGGAACCGGATCTTGTTGAAAATAGTGCACCCGCTTGCCCATGCGTTTGAGTGCGATGCCGAGCGCGAGGCCCGCGCCCAGGGTATCGCCATCAGGCTTGACGTGGCTCACCATGACGAACGCGCTGCGTTTTTTGAGTTCCGCGACGACCTCGTCAGTCGTCGACGCTGTCTGTTCTTGCGTTACGTTCTCAATCACCGGCCGTCTCCGCCTCGCGCAGCGTCTTGCTCAGCTCTATCGCGCGTTCCGTAGAGCGGTCCTCGACAAATGAGAGCTCCGGCGTGTAGCGCAGCTTGATTTGATGTCCCAGTTCTCCGCGCAGAAACCCTGCGGCGTGCTCGAGCGCATCCATGGTTTGGCGCGCCACATGGCGGTCTCCGATAATCGAGACGTACACCTTTGCAAAGCGCAAGTCTTGCGTCGCCTCGACGCGCGTGACGGTCGTAAAGCCCATGCGCGGATCTTTGAGCTCTTGAGAAATAACGGTGCCTAAGACCCGCTGCATCTCGTGGTCGATTCTTGAGAGACGTTGTTGCTTCAAGACATCCACCCCCCAAACTGCTGTTTTGTTCGGCGGAGTGTTGGCATTTGGATTGGGGGCGTACAGAGCGCCGTGCAGCCAGGACGGCGAGAACGGCGCGGCGTCGAGTCTGGTTTTTCCAGGACGGAAAGACCAAGCGTCCTCCGATCGAAATGCCAACGCCCGACAGAACGAAACAACACCTTAGACCCCGACCGCTTCGGGGGCGACCATTTCAGAAGCGTACGCTTCGATAACGTCGCCGGCCTTGAGATCTGCGAAGCGGGCGACCTGAATTCCGCATTCAAAGTTCTCGGCAACTTCCTTGACGTCGTCCTTGAAGCGCCGCAGCGATTCGAGCTCTCCATCGAAGATGACGGCCGAGTCGCGCAAGACGCGCACCTTGGAGTTGCGCACGATCTTGCCGCTCTGCACGTAGCAACCGGCGATCGCGCCGACTTTGCTGACCTTGAAGATTTCGCGAACTTCTGCGCGGCCGAGCGTGACCTCGCGGAAGGTCGGCTCGAGCATACCGAGCATGGCCTTCTTGAGATCGTCTTCGATTTCGTAAATGACCTGGTAGAAGCGCAAATCGACTTGCTCGTTCTCGGCCAACCGTTTCGCCGTTTCGTCCGGGCGAATGTTAAAGCCAATAAGAACCGCGTTCGAAGCGCTCGCGAGATTGACGTCGTTCGGCGTGATTGCGCCGACGCCGCCGTGAATGACGCGGATGTCCACGTCACCGGTCGAGAGCGATTCCATACGCGAACGCAGGGCTTCGAGCGAACCTTGGCCGTCAGCCTTCACGATGATGTTCAGCGTCTTCTTGCCTTCGGTCGGCATCTGCATGAAGGTCTCGAGCGAGACTTTCTGATTGCTGCTCCCGGCAATACGCGTGTCGCGACGGCGTGTCTTGCGCTTATCGGCCGCTTCGCGTGCAACACGCTCGTCGCTCACCACATTGAGCGTGTCGCCGGCCGACGGAACATCTTGAAGACCCATGATTTCCACGGGCACGGACGGTCCGGCTTTCTTGACTTGTTTACCCTTGTCGTCAACGAGCGCGCGAATTTTACCAAACGTTCCACCCACGACGACGATATCGCCGACGCGCAGCGTCCCGTTTTGAATGAGAACCGTTGCAACCGCGCCGCGTCCACGATCCAAAGCCGATTCAATCACGACGCCCGTGGCGCGGCGATTCTTATTGGCCTTGAGATCGCGAATATCGGCTTCGAGCAAGACCGTTGCGAGTAGGGCATCGATACCGTCGCCGGTACGCGCCGAAACCGGTACCATTTCGATGCTGCCGCCCCAGTCTACGGGCTGAAGTTCCAGCTCGGCGAGTTGTTGCTTCACACGATCGGGCTGGGCATCCGGCTTATCCATCTTATTAATGGCAACGACGATCGGAACGCCGGCCGCTTTAACGTGAGCGATGGCTTCGCGCGTTTGCGGCATGACGCCGTCGTCTGCGGCAACAACCAGAATCGCTACGTCGGTAACTTTCGCACCGCGCGCACGCATAGCGGTAAATGCCTCGTGACCGGGCGTATCTATGAACGTGATTTTGCGATCGTCGCGCTCAACCGTGTACGCACCAATGCGTTGTGTAATACCGCCGGCTTCACCGCTGGCAACGCTCGCCGATCGAATCTTATCGAGCAGCGAGGTCTTTCCATGATCGACGTGGCCAAGCACGGTCACAACCGGCGGACGCGTCGTCATCATCTCGGGTTTATCTTCTTCTTGCTCGACCGTGACTTCTTCGCCGGCTTCTTTAACGACGGCATTAAATCCGAACTTCTTCGCGACCGAAATTGCGACGTCGGCGGGAATGTTCTGATTGATCGTTGCCATCGTTCCGACTTTGATGAGTTCGGTGATGACGTCTTTGGCGGGAACGATCATCGAGGTTGCAAGTTCTTGAACCGTAAGCAAGTCGGGAATCTCAATCGTTTCAAGCTGCTTGGGCGGCGCGACCGGGGCGATGTCCGTGCGCTTCTTGCGATTGCGATCTTTCTCGAGAAGCTGATCTTTCTCTCGATCCTTTTTGGAAAGTTTGTCGTCGAAGTGGCGGCCGTGTGCGCCGGGACGTCCGCCGGAGCTCGGTGCCGGGGCCTGCGTGGGATCGGGCAATGCCGAACCAGCCGGACGCGGTGCGCCGGGTGCAAAGGGACGCGGACCGCCTGCGGGCGGCGTAAGCGGACGGAACGGGCCGTTGCCGGCGGGACGGCGGTTTGCCGTACCGGGCGCTGCAGCCACCCCTGGACGCGGCGGCGTGAGGGGCCGTGGTTGGTAGCCTTGGCCGGGCAAACCGGGTTGACCCGGGCGCGGAGCAACGCCGGGACGTCCGGGAATGCCGGTCGCGGGACCGGGCGACGCGGAATTCGCACTTTGCGGCGGTGGCGAGGGCGGTGCGGGTTTTGGTTTGACGATCGAGTCTTGACCGCGCGGAACCGGTTTGAGCATTTCCGGAACGCTTGCGGGATCGAACTTACCGGGCGGCGCAGCCGCGGGTCGCACGGGTTTGGCCGGCACGGGCGGAGCAACGGCGACGGGTCGCGCCGCAGGTGCTTTTGCAGTGGGCTTTGCCACCGCGGGCTCTTCGGCGACCGGTGCTTCGGGGGCAGCGGCGGCAACGACCGTCTTGGCAGGCGTCTTGCGAGCAGCGGCAGGCGCGACAGGCTTGAGCGTTTGAACGGCTTCAGACGGCGCCGCCGGAGGTGCGGCGGTGGCTTTAGCAGCGGGTGCTCTTTTCACGGCGGGTTTCGGCTTCGCGGCAGGGGCGGCGGCCGGCGCTGCTTTTGCGGCGGGCTGCAACACGGACCGAACCAGATCGGCGATCTGGTCGGGAACCACGCTCAGTTGGTTTTTCGCTTCGAAAACGCCGCCCAGGCGCTCGTTAAAGAGCGTGATCAGCTCTTTGGACGTAAGTCCAACTTCCTTCGCGAGTTCGAATATTCTGACTTGTTTGGCTGTCAAGAGGCGCTCCGTTTAAAAGGCGGTCCGGGCCAAGCCCTACCCGCCCCCCAGCCGAGCTGGGGCCCCCATAAGCCGGGGCACGCTACATCATCTCAATAACACACACTCCCCTGGGGTGCCCCAAAAGGACATGCGCGCTTTGGAACGCTCTCCGTTTTCCTCAGGGCGAGACTCCCCGAGGGCGTTCCTAACGAACATTGTCGTCGTTATACATTACTATTGTTCATTGTTCATAAATCAACATAACCAACTTAAAACACCGTGGCCGCCGCAATGTTTGCGAGACCCGGAAACCTCTTATTCTTCTTAACTCGCTCAGCGCATGCATGGGAGCAAAGATAAGCGCCCCTGCCTGCTTGCTTGCGTCCTTCGTCGGCTTTCCACCCCTCCGGCAAACGAACGAAGCGCCGCATCGAATGCTGGGGCTTGCGTTCCCGGCATCCGACGCACGTGCGTTCGGGCTCGTGTGGGCTAGCCACCTAACCGTTCGCGCTTAAACTCTTCAAGCTTACGAATCAGGTCTTCATCGATAGCCGGCACGGTCGCGGCGGCCTCTTCGCCGGCCTCGACTTCTTCATCGAGCACGTCTTCTTCCGTGGTTTCGGCGACGGCTTCGCCTTCGACGCGGCCCTCACGCTCCGCAAAGTAGCGTTCGCGTGCGGCATCCGCTTCTTCCTCAGCTGCAATATCCAAACGCCAGCCCGTCATACGCGCGGCGAGACGCACGTTTTGACCTTCGCGGCCGATAGCGAGCGAGAGCTGATATTCCGGAACGACAACCAGTGCCGTGCCGTCATCTTCAAAGAGTTCAACGCTGAGAACTTTGGCGGGCTGCAATGCGGCTTGAATGAACGCAACCGGATCTGCTTCGTACCGAATGACATCGATCTTCTCGCCGCGCAATTCGTCGGAAACGTTGGCGATGCGGCTCGACTTCGGACCAAGACACGCACCGACCGGATCGACTTCCGCGCGGTTGGAACGCACGGCAACTTTCGAGCGGCTTCCGGGTTCGCGGGCAATCGCCATAATTTCGACGATGCCGTCTTCGATTTCGGGCACTTCGAACTCAAGAAGCCGTTGCACTAAGCCTTCGGCTGCGCGCGAAAGAATGACGGTCGGCCCCTTCGGCGATTTGCGCACATCCAGGACGTAGGTGCGAATGTAGTCGTTGATGCGGAAATTCTCGCGCGGCACTTGTTCGGAGAGGGGCAAGAGCGCTTCGTCCTTGCCTTCGAGCAAGACGAACATGTTGCGCTGCTCGTACCGTTGCACGGTCCCCCGCACGATATCGTTTACGCGGGCGGAATACTTGTTGTACACCGTGTCGCGTTCGGCCTCACGAATTCGCTGCACGATAACCTGCTTGGCAGTTTGCGCGGCAATACGGCCAAAGTCTTTGGGCGTAACCTCTTCGTCGTAGAAGTCGCCGACTTGATAATTCTTACCCGCTTCTTTGGGCGTCACCTCAAGCTTGGGATCGGTGACTTCGTCCGCGACGATCCGGCGATGGTAGACTTTGTACTCGCCTGTTTGACGATCGATCGTGACAATTGCATTCGCTTCGCCGCCGAAATGCCGCTTGTAGGCGGTAATAAGCGCGGCTTCGAGCGCTTCGAGCAGCATCTCGAACGGAATGTTGCGTTCTTTTTCGATCTCATGTAGGACTGTGAGTAACTCACTGTTGGCAATCATGCTTTCTTCCTGTCGTATTTTTCTCGTTTTAAGTCGTTGCGAATATCGTACTCGAGGTTCGCGGATTTAATGGTGGCAAGCGGAAGCGGCAACTCGCCGCGCTCGGTGACCAAAATAACATTCGTTCCTTGAACGCCGCGCAGAACGCCGCGGTGAGTCTTGGAACCGTTGATGAGAAGCGTCGTCAAAATCTTGGCAGAACTCCCCGAAAAGCGCTGGTAATCGCCGGCTTTTGTGAGAGGACGGTTGAGCCCGGCCGACTCGACTTCGAGCGTATACTGCTCGTCGAATTCTTCCAGCCGCGCATTCAGCATGGCCGCAACTTGCTCGCACGTTTTGATATCGACGCCGCCTTCGCGGTCGATCATCACTTGCAAGGTGTGACCGCGTCCTTGACGCCGCGCGCTGTGCGAAACAAACTCCACCTTCGCAAATGCTGCGTGGTGCGCGAGTTCGTCTACCGCTTGCTCGAAAGCGTCCAGTAAAGCCAAATTAGCCTCTTTTAAAATAGCATCGAACTACGCTCGATGCTTGGCACTCCGTTTCGTTTCGCCACGTTTGCGGCGAAAACGCAACTGCACGCCCCCACCTCGACTTCGCCGGGTGGGGCCCCTAAACAAGACAGAAGCGCCGGACGTGCCGACGCTTTTTCTTCTAACTACCGTGGTTAGGATAGCAAAACTCTAGGAATCATGCAACTTTGCGCGGGGCGAATGGCGCAAAAGGCCCGTGCCTCCTAGTTGTGGAGCACGGGTCTTCTGCTGGTTTCCTTAATTGTCTTACGAGGTATCGCGCCTACCGGAGTGCGTCCGGCGGTCGTTAAGCGCGTCGATTATTCTCGATCGCAGCCTTAGAGGCGCTCTCGTTGGGCCTTATGACCCGGCGGATCTTGCGGTTCCAGACCGCCCTCCTTAATTGAATAACGCTTACTTATCTCGTAGAAGAGATACCGACAATTCTACTCCGACAAACATCGGAACTCAATATGGGAGCGGTTCTATTTTTAAGGGGTAGGCGAGGGAGCGGGCGACGCTCCGGGCTTGTATAGCTGCAGTTGTCCTGCAGGACAATCGATGGTCGCGTTCTCTTCGATAATCGGTTGGAAGCCATTCTCTGGACGTGGACCCGGACCCGCTGTCGACATCTTTCCGTTCTGCATGTCGATCTGACCGAACGAAGCGCCTGCAGAAGGGAAACGCAACAACCAGCCGGTGCATAACGTCACGGGTCCAACACGGCGCGTGGATTTGACATACATGATTATGCGATCGTTCTGCGCATTTCCGAACATATGTTTGTGCGTCCCCGCGACGTACGTGAACTTCGTTACCGCGAGCACTTGCGGCGGCGGTGTCGGATCGCCCACTGCCCCGACGGCGGATGCGCCCGGCGAGAAACGCTTGGTCGCCGGCGTCACCGGTCCGTTAGGCAACATTCCACGCAAACGCGCAT
>JACRUB010000160.1:0-3885 GCA_014305015.1 Vulcanimicrobiota bacterium
TATGGAAAGTTTGCCGAAAGCGATTTGGCGGAGGGTCTACACGAGCTGCAGCTAAACATCGTACCGCTCACGCAGCTCACGCGACTGTTCTTACCCGGAATGATTGCGCAAAAATGGGGACGCATACTCAATGTCGCTTCGACCGCTGCTTTTCTACCCGGTCCGCTGATGGCGGTCTATTATGCATCGAAAGCCTACGTGTTGTCGTTCTCCGAAGCGATTGCTGACGAGCTTCGCGGTACCGGTGTTACGGTAACATGTTTAGCGCCGGGGGCGACGCAGACGGGATTTCAGGAGCGCGCCAAGATGGGCGACGTGCCGCTGTTTCGCGTCGCGGTCGCCGATGCATCGAGTGTGGCGAAGGCCGGCTACAACGCGATGAAAAAAGGCAAGCCACTGGTCATTCCCGGTCTGAAGAATAAAGTGCTGGCGTTTTCAACTAAAGTTTCGCCGCGCTCGCTCGTAACGAAAATCTCGCGCGCCGTCATCGAACGCTCCGACTGAAGTGATATTTCAGCGCCGGGTGAAATGATTCGGTGGTACGCTGTACTGGTATGAAAAACCGAGTGAGCGATCCCGATGATGTCCGCTACGTGCGCGAGAATTACTTTCTGCTAGAAGAGCTTTGCCAGCGAGCGGGATTGCCCGAAGCGAGCTATGTTCTTAATGACGGCACAAAGTTTTATCCGGGCGACTATTTGCAACAGCAATTTACAACAGAAGATTTTTCCGCCTGCGGCTTGGATGCCGAGGACTACGCTGCGTTTCTCGACGGTACGTTCGGGATTTGCCTGGTCTCAGTCAGTCCCGCCAACATCGCACGCAAGAGCAAATTGATCGAACACATTGCCCAAGCCTTAGCTGAACCGGCCCCGCAGGACGATGCCTGGTGCGTGGCGTTACGCACGGCGGTCGATGAACTCGATGTTCTCGAGCGGCCGTTCACAAAATTCGACCGCGAGTATTTTGGGCGTCCCGTCTCGCGCGATACGTACATTACCGAGGTTCGGCAGACGTATCCGCAGGCGTTCCGGGATGAGGCAAACATACACTAAAACGCCATTTTCTGCAATGACAAAACATGCTTGCAGCACCGGCCGAACAGGCGCATTATCTCGGTATGCTTATTCCGGAAAGCGATCCCGATATAGAGGCCGGCCCAGTTGAGATATACCGAGACGGTAGTGCGATGCCCGGCTACTACGCGGCACCGCGCGCGGGCGCCGCAACGACGCCGACGATCGTTCTGGCAATGCATTTGTGGGGTGTCAACAGCGAGCAGCGAAACACGGCGCGACGGTTTGCGAAGAATGGGTTTGCGATCGTCGTGCCCGATTTGTACGCGAGGTTTGACGCGCCCGACGGGGACGAGGAGAAGGACCCGGCAAAATTCGTTCCCCCTGCGCGCAGTCTCTCGCCGCAGACGGTCGAGCCTGACATTGCCGCGGCGACGGCCTGGATCAAAGAACGTTTTCCAGAATCAAAAACCGCGATCGCCGATTTTGCATGGGCGGAACAATGGCGCTCCATCGGACAATGGGGCGGGGGAGACGTACTCGGCAGCAGCAATCTGGTACGGCTCTTTAGGCGCCGTCGATGGGCTGCGGGTTGACGTGCCCGTTGTCGCGAGCTTCGGCGCGAACGATTCCGGAATACCGCTGGAGGAGATCGAGAAGTTCCGGGCAGGCCTAAGCGTCGCGCACGATATCAAAGTTTATCCCAATGCGGTTCACGCATTTTTCGATCACGAGGGCAATGGCTATAACGAGGTCGCCGCGGAAGATTCTTGGCAGCGCTCGGTCACCTTCCTGAGAAAACGTTTGGCGACCTGAGGCCGAATACTCCTACAGATGCTGCGAAGGTTCGTAAAGACGCCGGTCGGTCCGCTCGCGATCACCGTAAGCTCCGAAGGACGTTTGGTCGAGATTTCGTTACGCAAGCCGTCCCGTGACCTTGTGGAAACTACCCCAAACGATGCCGCACGACACTGCATAGAGGTCACTGCCGCGCAACTCCTTGAGTATTTCGACGGCGAGCGGAAGACGTTCGATCTGCCGCTGCATCCGCATGGCACAGAGTTCGAGGTACGCGTTTGGAGGCGTCTGTGCGAAATTCCGTATGGGTTCACGACATCGTATGGCGCTCTAGCAAAGGAACTTGGGTTAATGAACGGCGCGCGCGCGATTGGGCGAGCCAACGGCAGCAATCCCATTCCAATTGTCATTCCGTGTCATCGCGTCATCGGAACCAATGGAACGCTGGTTGGTTTTGGCGGCGGCCTCCAGATGAAACGTGCGCTCTTGGAACTTGAAGGCTCGCTATGCCCGGAGCCTTTGCGACTGATGTAGTTGTAAATCCAAGTACGCTGTCACATGCGTGCCGTGTGAGTCGGCATTCCGATTGAACGTAATACGTTTCGCGTACGCCTGAGCGATAAGCAGTCCGCGGCCGTGATCGGCAAGAGCACTTGCAGAAACCGGAACGTGGTAGCTCCAGGGACGTCCCCCACAATCTACGACATGAAGCATGCAGTCAGCTCCGACGCACTCGAGCCAGATCCACACGGGCCCAGGAGCATGCCGGACCACATTTGCTAATAATTCGCCAAAAATGAGCTCGCCCGCCATACATTGTTCTTCGCCCGCGCCGATCGAACGAAGGTGGTGGCGAAAGGATTTTCGGGCGGAGATGGCTTCACGCGCGTTTGCGCTATGAAAAGACCACTCCGCAGTGTGGAGATCCATGAGTTATCCTTGCTCTTAGTTCAGTGAAAATTTGACGAGAAAACTATCGTCGTGACTCTCATCGCTGATATCACGCAGCCAGGTAACGTAGCGGATAATCCGCTCTTCGCTTACCCATCCGGCGTCATCTTCGATGATCTCGAATGTGCCGTCCCACGCCCATGACGTGAGATACTGCAGTGTCGATTTTTCTTCAGATGGAAGTTGTTCGATTCTCGAGTGTTTTAAATAGGTTAGGACCATTGTTTTGGAGACTTCGCCGGGCCGTTCGCTGAGTGAAGCGAACGCGACGCGTCTTACGAGATTGCCAAAGAGTTCGGGTTTAAGATTGAGCACCTGCAAAGTCTAGCAGGATGGAGCAGGCCGCTTCAGTGTGTTTCTGACTGAATCTGTGTCAGATTTCTACAGAACCGAACCCGGTTCTCACAGAACCGAACCCGGTTCTCACAGAACTATCTAGCAGGCAGGCTGGTTTGTGAGAAGAGCTCGGCAAGCCGTTCTTTCTCAAGAAAGTAGCACTCGCAGCTCGCGGCCTCGAGCTTGTGGCGGTCGAGGATGCGGATGGAGCCACGGTGGTAGTCGATCAAGCCGGTCTCTTTGAGTTCAAGCGCCGCCTCGGTAACGCTTGGGCGCGCCGCACCGAGCATCATTGCCAAGAATTCTTGCGTAAGTGAGAACTCGGAGCGGTGAACACTGTCCTGAGTAAGCAAGAGCCAACGCGCACAGCGTGCAGTAACCGCGTGCAAGGCGTTGCAAGCAATGGATTGTTGCAGCGCGTTGACAATGGCTTGGCAATAGCGGTGCATCGCGGCGTCAAATCGCGGCGAGCTACTGCACCATTTCTTGAAATCATCTGCTGTCCCGCGAAGCGCATGACCGCCGATTTGACAGATGAGTTTTCCTGGGACGCGGTCGATTCCCAAGATCAGTTGGACGCCCGCCATTCCGTTGGACCCGATCGTCCCAACCTCTACTTCGGAACCGTCGCGCATGAGCGTGGTGGTTGAGATCATGCAATCGAGTGGAAAGTACACGTAGCGAATCGGTTCGCCACTATCGACCAATATTTGTTTAGCCTTCAGCTCGATTGTTTTCAGCGAGGACGACAACTCTTCGCGCAGCTCGGGATCTGCAAGACCGA
>JACRUB010000160.1:3985-11377 GCA_014305015.1 Vulcanimicrobiota bacterium
ACTGCGTCCGCTTCGGGCATCAGCCAAGACTCGTGCACTTTTCCGAGATCGGTAATGACGGTGATGAGCGGAATGTGCGTCATCTTCGCGTCGGCGCGCGCGCGTAGCGCCGCGTGATTGAGCAACGGGTGCACCGAGACGATCACATCCGGCTCGTACGACAGGAACAGATCGCGCAACCGTTCGCGGTAGAGCGGCTCGCAAAAACGCACGATTGCCTTATAACGGCGGCGTCCATTGGTTGCATAATAGAGCGCGCCGTAGACCGGAGGTGCATAGCGCAGCGCTGAGCTATAGGCCAGGCCGAGCTGGGTGAGTGGGAAAGAGCAGTGCGCGGCGACGTCGTCGATGCGGTGCTCAAACGAAAAAGGCTCTTTGATTTCATCGAGGGCAGCGGTAATGGCGACCGATGCGCTGCGGTGCCCACCCCCCGTATCGGAGATGAGAAAGAGAGCCCGTTTGGTCATCTTCCTCCGTTATATGCGAGCCGGCTGACGTTTGAGGCGCCGCAGCGCGGCATTTCGCATTTTCCGGCTAGTCGGCGCAAGTTTGGCCATGAGCGCCCGAGCCGGAGCGTCGTAGAAGCGGAATATGTCGCCAAACTCAACGTCAGGGTTTCGGTGGTGCCCGTCGTGGTCCTCGGGCAAGACAATTGAGAGGGGCCGCAGGAGGGAAATCACCCATCCGGGGGTCCGCCAGCCGAGGTCGGTGGTATGCCGCCACCAGACATGAAGCTGCCCGAGGGCGAGCCCCGCAATCGCTCCCGGCCACGAAAGCCAGAGCACCGAGGCCGCAATCAGCAAGTAGGGGAGCGCTCCCAAAATACCGTCGAGCAGCACTGAGGGATCTTTGGAGATGACCGCGTGATCCCAGTACGAGCGCTTCTTATCATGATGCGTTCGCAAGTGGAGTGTGAACCACAGATGCTGTGGAACGTGGTAGAAAAATGTGGATGCAAAATCACCGACGATTAACACAATAGCGGCTGCCGAAACACCATAGCCGATCTGTGAGAGAATCATTTTATCGTCTTTTCCTACGCGTCGCGGTGCTAAGTTGTATTTATTGTACCTTGAGTAGCTGCACCGGCGCTAGCCCCAAGGATTTCTACCGGAACCCGGTAACCGTTGCGCAAATCGATGTCGTCGTTAATAATGCCTTAAGCTGGCACTCACCCGCTTATACCCAAAGCATTGCCGGAGTTATCCTTTTGCACGACGGACGCCCTTTTGCGCATCAGAATCTTGCGGTGGCGCGGTCAATCGAGCGGTCCAATGAACGCATCTCGACTTTTGACGCATTGCACCTTGCCGATATAGCCGTCCGCGCCGCCGGGGCGCAGGGTTTGAACCCCGAATTTTTCTGCGCGACGATTCTGCAAGAATCGGCATTCGATCCGGATGCTCTCTCGAGCGCGGGTGCAATCGGTATCGCGCAATTTACACTTGAGACGGCGCAGTCGTATGGAGTCGATCCGTTCGATCCTGCGGCTGCCCTGCGGGGTTCGGCTGCACTGCTCGCGCAGTACGTGCGTGAGTATACCGGCCGTTACGACGATCCATACGCTGCCGCACTTGCGGCGTATAACGCAGGCCCGGGTTCCGTCGCGCAGTACCATGGCGTCCCCCCGTATGGCGAAACGCAATCGTACATTGGCGACATCTATTACCGGTGGGCACGCCTCCTCCGGGATGAACGGTAATCGCTTGGCGTTACTCGCGCGTTTGTTCGCCCGCCAGCCGCTTGCATGGACAAGTTCGGAGTCCGCCGGGCCTCCACTGCGTCGTGCACTGGGTTGGCCGGCGCTTACATGCATTGGCCTCGGCACAATGCTCGGCGGAATCTTTCCCACGATCGGCGCTGGCGCACACCACGCAGGTCCGGCCGTCATCCTTTCGTTCGTACTCTCGGGCATCGTGTGTCTTGCAGTCGCGCTATGCTACGCAGAGTTTGCCTCGATGGTGCCGGTCGCCGGAAGTGCATACACCTACGCATACGCGACACTGGGTGAGATTGTTGCGTGGATCATCGGCTGGGATTTAATTCTCGAATACGGCATCAGCGCGGCGCCGGTCGCGTCGTCGTGGTCCGCGTATGCGCAGTCGTTCCTTGGGACGTACGGAATCGTCTTACCGCATTGGGCGGCGATAGCACATTTGAGCATCAACGGACCATGGTGGTGGCCCGGCAGTTACGACTTGGTACACTCCCAAATCGATCTGCTTGCGGCGCTCATCGTGCTTGCAATTTCCGGCTTGCTCGCGATCGGCATTCGCGAATCATCGCGTGTGAATATCGCCTTCGTAGCATTACAGCTGGCGGCGATGGCGGTGTTTTTCATCGCCGTGGGGCCGCATGTAAAACCGGCCAACTTACATCCCTACGCGCCCTACGGCTGGCATGGCATTATCGGCGCTACAGCTCTCGTGTTTTTCGCATACATCGGGTTCGACACGGTAACGGTAGCGTCTGAAGAGGCGCACGATCCGCATCGCAACGTGCCGATCGGCATCATGCTCTCGCTCGTCATCGGGGGCGTCCTCTACGTCGGCTTGACATACGTGACTGTAGGCGCCTTGCAGTTTACCAAACTGAGCGACGGCGGCGCGATGAGCGATGCGATCCGTGCCGTAACACAAAACAAGTGGCTGCGCGACATCGTCGATTTCGGGGGCGTGGCGGGCAATACGACGGTCATGCTGACGTCGCTCTTAGGACAAGTCCGAATCTTTTACGTGATGGCCCGCGATCGCATGTTGCCGCCGGGTGTCGCTCAGATTCATAAAGTGTTTCGTACGCCTGCGCGAATGACGATGATTACCGGCGTCATTGTCTCCATTTTGGCGGCGATCGTTCCACTTGAAAAGCTGCTGGCGCTCGTAAATATTGGAACGCTCTCGGCATTTGCGATCGTTTCCGCAGGCGTCGTGGTGCTGCGCTTTACAAATCCCAGTGCGCAACGGCCATTCCGCGTGCCGCTTGGGCCGGTGATCGGCGCCTTCGGATTTCTCGCCTCGATTTACTTGATCGTTGCCGGGCTCTCGATGGAAACCTGGATTCGCTTTGTCGTGTGGTTTCTCGTCGGTCTGGCCGTCTACGCACTCTACGGCTACTGGCACTCCCGCCTAAGAACCAATGAGGCTCCTCCGCCCTTGTCATCCTCAGCTGATAGCTTGCCCTGAGCGCGGCCGAAGGGAAGGGCGCCTACGCAAACACTTTCTTAAAGAAGACCTGCACTAAGCTCCATGCATCGGCGACGACTTGCGAATGATCGCTTCCGCCGATATGGTCGCTGCTTCCGCGGAAGAACGCGTGTCCCTCAGTCGGGTAGACTTGAATCTCGAACACCTTCCCAGCTTCATCCAAGGTCTTGCGAATACGCTCGACGTGTTCCATCGTGATCCAGTCGTCTTTGCCGCCGAAAGCCAAGAGAATGGGACATCTGAGATCCTTCGCATCAGCGAGGGCTTCCGGTTCGCCGCTCGGCATCGGCGACGCGATTTGCCCGCCATAAAAACACGCGGCTCCGGCGATGCCGGGAAGGGTGGCTGAGAGAAATGCCACGGTCCCCCCAAAACAAAAGCCCCAGGTCGCAACCTTTCCCGTTTTGACAAAATCTTGGGCGCTGAGCCAGTCGCACGAGGCCATCGTGTCTTTACGCAGTGAGTCTCGTGTAACTTGTCCTGCCACCGCGAAGCCGCGGTCGAGGCCTTCGGGCGTATATGGTTCGTTCAGATCGGGGTCGGTGCGGTGATAATAATTCGGAGCAAGTGCGACGTAGCCGGCGCTCGCAACCAGGTCGCAAATCCGCTTGACTTCCTTGTTCACACCAAAGATTTCTTGAAAAATAATAACCGCCGGATGTGGTCCCGAAGCCGGATCCGGCCTGGCGACGTACGCCGGCATCGAGGAGCCATCGTGTTGGATTTGGATAAGCGAATTTTGAACGGTCATCTTGCCCTCCGGAGCAGGCTGGAGTTCGTTTCCGGCATCTTGTTACCTCGGACCGTTTGAGGGGTAGTATGCACCCTATGCGTTCGACGCTCACCCGGATATCCGACCGCCTTGAAATCGTCACGGCTTCGCAGCCTGTCCACGTCGCAACTTTTGGCGAGGATGTCGTGCTCGGTCTCTCGAGCCGTCCGCGTACGCTGCCGGCAAAGTACTTCTACGACGATTTGGGCTCGACGCTGTTCGAAGCAATCACAAAACTTCCCGAATATTATTTGACGCGCGCCGAGACCGAAATTCTGCGCGAGTACGGCTGGGAAATCGTACGTTCGCTCGACGCGCCGTTCGAGATGCTCGAACTCGGCAGCGGCAGTGCGATCAAGACGCGCCTGCTCATCGAAGAAACACTGCGCGTGCAACGCTCGCTGCATTACTGTCCGATCGATATCTCGCCCGATGCGCTCCGCGAATCCGCGGCCTCGCTTGTCGCTTCATTCTCCAACCTGTCGATTACGGGGTATGCGGCCGATTACTTCGCCGTGCTGGGTACACCGGACTTAGCGCTCAAGCGTCCCGTGCTTGCGCTCTTGCTTGGATCGAACATCGGCAACTACGAACCGGAACAGGCGCACCGCCTGCTCCTCGCGGTTGCGTCTTCGCTTCGCGGCGGCGACGGATTGCTAGTTGGCGCAGACTTGAAGAAAGACCGCGAAACCCTGGAGCTTGCGTATAACGATCCGACGGGGGTGACGGCCGCCTTCAATAAAAACATGCTCGCGCGAATCAATCGCGAATTCGGTGGGGATTTCAACCTACACGCCTTCGATCATACGGTGCACTACGAAGAAGAGCGCGGTGCGGTCGATTCGTTCCTACAAGCACGCGGCGCGCAATATGTACGCCTCAATGATCTCGATCTCGATCTTGAATTCCAAGACGGCGAGCGCATCCACACGGAATCATCGTACAAATTCTCGCTTGAAGACTTAGAGAATTTTGGAGCCGCCGCCGGCTTTGGCCTGGCCAAAACGTGGTTCGATTCCGAGAAGCGCTTCAGCCTCAACCTTTTTATGCGCAATTAGCCCCTGAGCGGGACCGAGGGCTACGAGAGCTAACCACCTTTGCTATGAACGCACGCTTGATTTTGGCTGCCATTCTTGTGGCACTGCTGCCCGTATCTGCGCACGCCGCCGGCCGCCCCATTCGTGCCGAGGATCTTTTCAAGATCAGCTACGTTGGAGCCCCGCAGATTTCACCCGACGGCAAATACGTCGTCTATGTGGTGAGCAAAATGAACGGTCCGGACGATCGCTATGATACGAATCTGTGGTTGACCGATGTTGCAAGCGGCAACTCTACGCAGATCACCAAAACGCGGCACGATAGCCGCCCGACTTGGTCGCCGGATAGCAAAGTCATCGCCTTTGTGCGCTCGATGCCGAAAGCCAAATCACAGATATACACCTACGCCCTAAGCAGCAAGAAGATCACGCGAATCACGAATATGAAAACCGGCGCCGATAGTCCGAACTATTCGAACAACGGCAAGATGATCGCGTACAGCTCGACCACGACCGACGAGCGGCCTGGGGCGCAAATCGACTTTGCCGCAGCCGGCTTCAAACCCAAGAAGAACCAGAAGAAGAGCGACGTGCGCCAAATCGACACCATGCATTTTCAAGCCAACGGCGCGGGCGAAGTGTATCAATACCATCAGCATATTTGGGTGATGAACGCGGACGGGAGCAAGCAGCGCGCGCTCACGAGCGGCAACCAATGGACGGAGAATGGCGCCTCGTGGTCGCCCGATGATAAAACGATTGCGTTCAACTCGCTACGCCGCGACGATCCGTATGGCGGACCAAATGACATCTACACGATTCCCGTCGACGGCGGCACGATGCAGAAGATGGCCGAAACGCAAGTCGCCAACGATCTGATCGGTTTCGGCCACCACAGCAACCGCCTCTGGTATTTTGCACACGATGTAAGAGATCCGGCCGAGTCACCGTCGCTTGTTTCAAGCAACCCCGACGGTAGCGACACGAAGCAGCTCGTTGCAAAAAACACGATCGCGTGGGGCGACTCGCTCATCGCAGATATGAAAGAAGGCGGCGGGCTGTGTTACAACATGACGCCCGACGACAAATCGATCATCCTCAATCTGGACGGACCCGGCTACGCACATCTGGTGAAGATGAGCGCGTCCGAGGGCACGATGACCGATCTGACCGGCCCTCAGGGAGAAGCGTATGGCTGCACCGCAAGTGCTGACGGAAAAACGATCGCATACAACTATGCGGACTGGTCGCATCCGCAAGAGATCTACGTAGTCTCCGCGGACAATCCAAAACCGCGCGCTCTCACCTCGTTTAATGCAGAGTACCTCAAGAGCGTGACGGTGTCGAAGCCACAGATGTTCACGGTCAAGGATGCATTAGGCTACGAGGTGCAAGCGTGGTTTCTTCCGGCGGTCGGACCAAAAAGCGGCCCACGTCCGACGATTCTTGATATTCACGGCGGACCGGAAACACAATTTGGCGACACGTTCTTTCACGAATTGCAATTTCTCGCGGGGCTCGGCTACAACGTTGTTTACAGCGATCCGCGCGGAAGCACTGGGCATGGCTACGCATTTGAAGAAGCGCTCGTCCATCACTGGGGCGATGCGATGCTCGACGATACGAATCTGGTAATGGATCAGGTCATCAAACGCCCCGATGTTGATTCTAACCGCCTCGGCGTATCCGGCGGAAGCTACGGCGGTTACGCGACGTTGTGGACCATTTCGCACTCGGATCGCTACAAGGCGGCGATCGCGGAGCGCGTCGTCAGCAACCTCATGTCCGAAAATCTCACGGCCGACTTTGCGTCGACCAACGGACTTGGCGGACCGTACGACTGGGGCATGCCGTGGGATGCGAATAATACGCTGATGGCGCAGTCGCCGCTCACGTACGCCAATAAAGTGCACACGCCCTTGCTTATCTTGCATGGCACGGAAGATACCCGCACGCCGTTTTCCGAGACAATGCAAGAGTTCGCAGCGCTCAAGATTCTGGGAGCAACCGTGCACTACGTTGAGTTTCCGGGAGAGAATCACGATCTCTCACGCACCGGCTCACCGCTGCACCGCGTCGAGCGCTTGCGCATCAGCGGCGACTGGTTGGGCCGCTATTTGAAACCTTAGTGGAGGAGAACGAGGATCTTCGCGAAGAACGCGCGCGCTACCACGAAACGCATGCGTTTCCGCTTTATAGTCACATCGATCTACGCGTCAGCGATGCGGATGCAGTCCGCACGTTCTACGACCACTTAATGGCGCTCTTTGGGACCGAACCGACAACGCCGCGCACGGTAAAATACGGCTACACGCGGCGGTACGGAAAAGTTCGCGCGGATTTCTTCAACATCTACGAGGATGCCGAGGCAAAGCCGACG
>JACRUB010000166.1 GCA_014305015.1 Vulcanimicrobiota bacterium
GATACATCTTGTCCCGATACGAGCGGAACGCAGCGCACTTATCAAGACCAATACGGCAGCATCTACAGCGATCCGAGTCAGCCGAGTGGCCCACTATCGCAAAGCGATTACGGCACCTACTATGACTCCAACGGTCAAGAGTGGGCGTGGTCTGATTCTGATTGTTGGCTTAAAACGATCGCCGACGTACGTTCTACTCCAAACGACCTGCAAGCCTATGTAACCGCCTACAACGGCATCAACGCCATGGGTAACGCGATGGACTGGTTCTTGATGTTTGCATTTGGCCCGGAAGAGCTCGCGGGTGCTGCGCCGGAGAGTCAGCTTGCAGAACGCTTTGGCTTGCGCGGTGCAATGCTCGAAGAAGCGCTTCTCCTGGATGCAACGCTCAACAAGCTTGTAAATGAGCTTGGCGCGAGCGACATCACGAATATGACCAGCAAGGAATTGAATGATATAATGGCTGGCAAAGGTTATACGACGGCTCCATTTAGTAACTCGGTCAACGGAGTCGAATTTTCGGCGCAAGGTGCGGCCACGTCAGGCTCGGTTGCAGATAGCAGCTTATTCGGCTCTCTGACACTGCGGCCGGGGCACAAAGCGCTGGCACGGGAGCGGGAACATGGACGACGACAATTGACCAAATCACAAACGCCGACGGCTCTTTAATGAGCGGAAGTGAAATTCAAGCCAAGCTCGGATTACCGGATACCCCGAGCTTCTACGCTCCGGTGAATTCAATTCCCGCAGGCACGACCATCCAAGGTGGAATTGCAGGCCCCGCATTCGGCCAGCCCGGCGGCGGGATGCAGTATTTCGTCGACGCTACGAACCTCGAATTTGGTTCTGCCGCGGGCTTGCCGTGCTGCTGATGAAAGCCTATGTCAAGGATACGAATAAAATCATAATTCCGCAACCTGATGGATCGCCACGTGTTGTAGGCTCGGGGTTAAAAATCAATTGGCTAGAGAGTTTTGTCGACGGCGTCGTTGCATCGACGGGCGATGGCCCGGAGACGAACGTCAAGAGATGGGATCGCAACGGGAACATCCGCTGGTCGATTCTGTTGCCTGAGGGAATTGCCGTCCTCACCCATTCGAACGAAAAGACCGGCTCGCAAAATCTTTTCTTTTATGACTGGGATGGCAACCTGCGCTGGCAGGTACCTCAGCGCCAGCGATTCCCGAATCTTGGCTATCAAACGGTCCGTGAAGCGCCGCGCTCTCAGCTGTACGCTATCGTCAACACGGCGGGACGCGCGTAACGATAAACCGCGCGGATGGCTCCCTTGTTCGCGAAGAGGAATGGAAAGAGTAAAGTAACGTAACGGTATTCGCGGGCAAAAAGAGAAGCACGCGTACATGGCCGAATGGATTTCCTACGAGAGCTCGGATGAACCGGTTTCTGAAGTGTCGATCGATGTTGACCTCGATGATGATGCCGACTTTCGCCAAGCGCATCCGGTTGCAATAATCGTTACCGCGCGCGGCTTCGATGCGGATTCCGATGGTCAGCCGAATGGCGCGCAATCGGATGGGTTGTACGAACTTGAACAAGCCGTTGAACGGGCGTTCAACGAAAATGAAGGTGCGCTAACCTGCACGGTGACTGCCGACGGCAGCTTCAGACTCTACGGATACGCCGCAACCAGCGCCGCTGAGGCTGCCGTGCGAGGCGCAGCATCATCGAATGCTTTCCGGGTTGACGTGCGCAGCGAGAGCGACGCCGCTTGGTCGCACTATGAAGCCAACATTTTACGCGGTGAGGAACTCGAAGAAGCGCGCGATGAAGATCAGATTGAACAGCTCGCCGAAGGCGGCAATGATATGAACGCGTTCTACGATGTTGATTTTGCCCTTGAGTTTGATACCTACGATGACGCACGCGCTTCGGTCGCCGCCTTACAGGAAGCCGGCTTTCTAGCGAACGACCCGCTAGGGGATATTCAAGAGCGCGAAGTCTCCGCCGTCCGCACGATGCAACTCACGCCCGAGGCTTTAAAGGCGGCGCGCTTGCAACTGCAAAGTATCATCGCGCCGCATTCCGGCCACTACGCGGGCTGGGGCGCAGAGCCGGCTACCGAAGCCGTTTAAGCCACGCAGCGATATCGGCCATCTCCGCTTCGCTGATTTCATGGGCGATCGGATAGTTGCGGACCACGAGCCGCGTGCCGCTGCTCTCCCGTAAATAGTGTTCGGTTCGTTTCACCAGATCCGCCGGAATCATCTGGTCAAAAGAACCATGGCCGTAAAACACATCAACGTCAGAAAGGCGATCTTTCGTGATTGCAAGATCGGTATCGAACGGCAAGGTGCCGCTAAGCAACACCGTTCCAGCATAGCGTTGCGGCTCATCAAGAAGCAACGCGCTTGCCATCGCCATGCCCGCGCTAAAACCGAACAGATAGATTTCTTGCTTTTCGTCGCGCCCCGCATCGAGTGAATCGAACCACGCCCGCAACCAAGACATGGATCCCCGTAGGCTCTCGGCAATGTATCGTCCGGG
Organism: Vulcanimicrobiota bacterium; assembly: GCA_014305015.1. GTDB lineage: Bacteria > Vulcanimicrobiota > Vulcanimicrobiia > Vulcanimicrobiales > Vulcanimicrobiaceae > JACRUB01. The sequence continues at coordinate 2,506 of JACRUB010000166.1, forward strand.
ACTGCGACTCTCGCTCCACATGTATCCGCCTTCATCTGTCTCAAGCGGAGCGCGGACCGACGCGATTGCAAATGCGGGATCGATCGACGTCTCGAGACCGAACAGATCGTGTTCATCGGCGCCGCGACCGTGCAAGAGCACCATCAAGGGCGGGCGCGCTTTCTTTGCCCCTCGCGCCTTGCGCCAACGAACCACAGGGCCGCTCATCAGTGCCAACTAATTGTCACCTTACAGGTATAGACCAATTTCTCCGGCGGTGTAACTTCGCGATAGACTCCCATTCCGATATATTCCTCACCGTCGGGCTTGACCATCGTTAGTCGATATGCGCCACCGACGCGCATGTCGGCCGTGAAGTCTTTTGTGCTCATGCCCTCAGGATGCGACCACTGCACTGCTTCGTTGACGTCGTTAAAAGCTCGCCAGACGCGCTCGCGCTTGGCGGCAAGCTTGCGACGGATGATGAGCCGTTCGCCGGCACCAGTTGTGGCATTGTTCATTTCTTCTTCTCCGGTCGCGACATATCGAAACCCGCGGCTAGCTCATTCACGCAGAGGCGGTTGCGCGTCAACTTCTCAACGATGCTCCGCCGCGTCGGATCGGCCAGCGCTGAGAAAACAGAGTTGAGGTCTATTTTATGCGTAACCATTTAGTTACGCATTTATACCTCGGAAAAGCGCAGCCGTCAAGAGGTTACTGAGCGATGTGAACGCCTTCGAGAGGTGGGTCGATTCCCTAAGCCAGAATTGGCAGGGGTGGAGCCTGATGGATTCTCCGGCCTGACCAACGCTGAAGTTGAAAAACGTATATCGCAACGTGCGTTAGAGCGCGATGACGTTGCCCGCGACGAGGCGATCATCGAGCTCGCACGTACCCGGCTGGAGCTCGAAGTTCACCTTGCCCAGCGGACGATTGAGCGCGATGACATCGCCCGCGACGAAGCACTCGCCGAGCTCGACCGCACGAACGCCGAACTCAAACGACGGCTGGCCGAGCGAACGATCGAACGAGACCGCGCTGCCCATAGCCAAGCCATCACCGAACTCGCGCGCACCAATGCGGAACTCGAGCAGCGCCTCGCGGAGCGTACGATCGAGCGCGATGACGTCGCACGCGATGAAGCGATCATCGAATTGGCGCGCACAAGAATTGAGCTTAAGCAACGCCTGGCGGAACGAACGATCGAGCGTGACGACGTTGCGCGGGACGAAGCGCTTGCGGAGCTCTTGCGCACGAACTCGGAGCTCAAAGCACGCCTGGCCGAACGGACGATAGAACGCGACGACGTTGCGCGAGACGACGCGATTGCCGAATTCGCGCGCACGAATGCCGAGCTCGAACAACGGTTGGCGGAACGGACCATCGAACGCGATGATGTCGCGAGGCAGGAAGCAATATCGGAGCTCGCTCGTACAAATGCGGAGCTCAAGCGACGCCTCGCCGAGCGTACTGTCGAGCGCGATGAAATCGCAAGAGACGAAGCGATCATCGAATTGGCGCGCACAAAAATTGAGCTTAAGCAACGGTTGGCCGAGCGCACCGTCGAGCGCGACGACGTCGCCCGGGACGAAGCACTAGCCGAGCTTGCGCGCACGAATGCCGAACTCAAAGAACGGCTAGCAGAACGCACGATCGAACGCGACCACGTGGCGAGGGACGAAGCGCTTACCGAATTGGCCCGCACGAACGCAGAACTCGAACAACGTCTCGCGGAGCGCACGATCGAACGCGACGACGTGGCGCGAAGCGAAGCTCTTGTCGAACTAGCCCGCACGAATACGGAACTCAAGCAGCGGTTGGCAGAGCGCACGATCGAGCGCGATGAGGTCGCGCGCAAAGAGGCGGCGGCTCAGCTTGCACGCACAAATATGGCGCAGGAATATCTCGAGCGCGAGCTCGAGCGCGAGCATCGCGCGTCGGCAGCTTTTCAGCAAGCGGCACTGCCCAGACGCATGCCAGTCGTTCCTGGAATGCAGTTCAATGCGATCTACCGCGCGGCAAAGGCCGAGGCCCTTGTGGGCGGCGATTGGTACGACGCCTTCCTCCTAACGGATGGGAAGATCGTTCTCTCGGTCGGCGATGTTATGGGCAGCGGGCTTTCGGCAGCGGTTACCATGGGCGGCGTGCGCCAAGCCTTTCGCGGAGCCGCTCAAATTCGAGCCGAGCCAAGCGAGATTCTCGATGCCGCAGATCGTGCATTGCAGTCTGAGCAACCGGATGCCATTGTAACGGCCTTCCTGGGGATCCTTGATCCGCAAACGCTAACACTTGTCTATGCGTCCGCCGGCCATCCTCCGGCGCTGCTACGATCGGCAAGCGGCAAAGTTACAGCACTGCGCGGCAGCGGTTTGGCCCTTGGCCTGCGATCGATGCTCGGGTACGGCTCAGAAACATCTCGAACAACCATCTTAAGCGATTTGTCGCTTCTCGCGTTGTATACGGACGGACTGATCGAAGCAACGCGCGATATCGATGTAGGCGAGCAGAAGGTGCGTCGCGCGCTGCAAAGTACAGAAGTGTGGGACGCTGAGAATCCTGCCGCGGTGATATGCGATGACGTTCTGGAAGAAGTTATGGATGACGTGGCCATTCTAACGATCCGTATCGAACAAGCGTGAGCCTCAGTCCGCGCAGAGATTGACGGTTACTCTTCGAAGTCTAGCTCCGGTTTGTCGCGAATGGAAAGGCCGAGCAGGCGGTGGTAGGCTTCGTTCTCCTCAAGGGCCGCCATGATGTCGTCGCGGTTGCCATGATCGCTGTACAACTTGCGCAAGCGCTCCCGGCTTGCGCGCAAATCGCGCGCGTACCCTTCGAGCACCGCACCGGGCGTATCGTCCGGCGCATCCGCAGGGCGTGAAACCCACTTCTCCATTGCTTCATGCGCATCACGTCCCGCATGTTGCGCCGCGAGCAATTCGTCGCGATAGCCGCTCACTCGGTACCGAACACGCCTTCCGAACGGCTCATCACGACGGCGGCCAAACTGTTTCCACACACGTTGACGGCCGTGCGCGCCATATCGAGAATCCGGTCCACGCCTGCGATAAATGCGAGACCTTCAATCGGCAAGCCCAACGTGCCGAGGGTGGCCAAGAGTACGACGAAGCTCGCGCCCGGCACGCCGGCAATGCCTTTGCTGGTGAGCGCAAGCGTGAAGACCATTGCAACTTGCTGCGCAAAACCTAAATGGACGCCATAGAGCTGCGCGATAAAGAGAACCGCAATTGATTGATACAATGTGCTGCCGTCGAGATTAAACGAATACCCCGTCGGGATCACGATGCTGGTAATCCACTGAGGACATCCGATCGCCTCCATCTTCTCCATAATCCGCGCAAGCACGGTCTCGCTGCTGGCCGTACTATACGCCAGGAGCAACTCTTCCTTGACTGCGCGCAGGATGAAGAGCAGATTGACCTTTGCGAGTGCTGCAATACCCGTAAAAACGATAGCGACAAAGAGCGCCATTGCGATATACACAACGATCACGAGTTTGCCGAGAGGCAGCAGACTTGCCACGCCGAATTTGCTCACGGTCAACCCAATGAGCGCAAAGACGCCGACCGGTGCGACCTGCATGATCCGGTTGGTCACCCAGAACATCGTATCCGCCACTACACGAAAAAAGCGCGTAACCGGCGCGCCACGCTCTCCAAGAGCCGCCACTCCGATTCCAAAGAATACCGCAAAAAAGATGACCGCAAGCATGTCGCCTTTGGCGAATGCATCGACCACATTTGTTGGCACCACGTTGACCACAAGGTCGGTAAAGGAATGCCCGCGGACCGTATGTTCCGTGGCAACGTATTTTGTGATGTCGCCCTTGGCGAGCGCACCTAAATCGACGCCGCTTCCGGGTTGCGCAAGATTCCCCACTAACAGCCCAAAAAGAATTGCGATTGTCGTAACGATCTCGAAATAAATCAGGGTTTTGAGGCCAAGGCGGCCGACGCGCTTCATGTCGCCGACTCCGGCGATACCGACCACAAGCGTCGAAAACACGATCGGTACGACGATCATCTTGATCAGCCGGATGAAAATATCGGCAATCGGCTTAAGGACCGCCGTGAGCGCCGGGTTTCCGTAAAACACTACACCAACGAGGATGCCGAGCACGAGACCGATGAGAATTTGCACCGCCAAATGCGGCATGCGAAACCGGCGCTCGTTCACAGGAGGGCCGTGCCAATCAACCCGTTGCGCGTAATCATCGCCGCAAGTTGCGCCTCGGTGGCATTCTCCGTGGCTGCGGGCCGCTGCGGGATCACCAAGTAGCGAACCTCCGCCGTGCTGTCCCAAACGGTTATCTCTTTTTCGTCCGGCAAGCTTACACCGAATTCCGCCAAGACGCTGCGCGGGTCTCGGACGACACGCGAGCGGTAGGCCTCGCTCTTGTACCACGTCGGCGAGGGACCAAGAAGTGCGATCGGGTAGCACGAGCACAGCGTACAAACAATCACTTTGTGCGAAACCGGCGTGTTTTCGACTGCACGCAGTTTCACTGGCGACCAGTGACTGAGATCGATTCCCAACTCTGCGGCCGCAGCGTTTGCATCGGCAAGCAGGCGCGCTTTGTAAGCAGCATCGACCCACGAGCGCGCGACCATTGCAAATGCATTAGCGGGCTTTGAATGCAAGAGCAGTTTCTCAACCGTGTCGTCGAGCTGAGCCTCTGTCAGTACTGAACGCTCCTGGAGAGCGGTGACGAGCAGCTTAACGCGGTTCGAAACAGCCGCGCTTCCCTCGTGGTCGTGGCTCAAGTTGCACCCTCCAAATAGCTCTCCCAAAGGTCGGCGGTAACACTTACTCCAGGCGCGCCGTCCGCGCCCCAGATACCTTCAGCCTGGAACCGCACCGTATACAGCATCTGTTCGGGGCTGCGAATTCCGCGCGCGCTATCGTCGGCCAAGACGAACTTCCCCAAAATTTCGATGACTTCGCCGCATTTACCGCGCAGATATCCGGGAACACGTGTGTGGCCGTCAGGATTTCCTAAGCGTACCACAGCGCGCTCTCCAACTCTGAACGGGCTCATCTCTAAAGTACGCCTTTTTCGGCAAGCAAAGTCTCAATCGCGTGCAGCCACCGCTGGTAGTACGACGCCGCTAGGTATTCTTGCGGATCCATCCGTTCGACGGCATAGCGGAACTCATCTAGGGTGTAGGTTCCCGCTTTGAGCAAAAGGCGGTTGATTGCAAAGACTCGCGCTTCCCATTCGTGGTGAAATCCCGCTTCATCATCATGCGTATCGATGGGACCGAAACCGTGCATTCCCCCGACGTCATTAATGCGAGACATGTCTATCCACAATCGCCTTCATTTCAAATACTTTCCGAACCAGCCCAGGATCCGAGTGAGCATGTCGATCTGATCGGCCGGCTTACGAATCCCATGACCTTCATCGCGATAGACGACGAGCTCAGTAGGGACATTAAGTGTCTTGAGGGCGTGCCAAAATTCGAACGATTGTGGCGCCGGTACCTCTTCATCGTACTCGCCCTGCAAAATCAGCGCCGGCGTCTTCGCATTTTTGATAAACGTCACGGGCGAGCTGCGCGCATATACCGCCGGATCCTCATACACCGACGCACCGAAATATGGAATCATCCACTGATCGATTTGGTTCTCGCCGTAGTACGACTGCCAATTCATCAGGCCTGCGCCCGCCACAATCGCTTTAAAGCGGTCGGTTTGCGTTTCCGTCCACATCGCGACGTATCCACCATAACTCCACCCCATCAGCCCCATCCGCTGCGAGTCGACGGGCGCAGCCTTCAAAACGGCATCGACGCCCGACATGATATCGCGAAAATCGCCGTATCCAAAATCCTTGATGTTTGCCTGCGTGAATGTCTCGCCTTGTCCGTAACTGCCGCGCGGGTTGGGTAGAAAAACAAAGTAGTTCCGGCTTGAAAGCGCGGCAACGTTACGATTTCCCCAGCTCGGCAAATTGGCCGCCGCCGGACCCCCATGCGGCAACACCACCATCGGATACTTCCGGGTTGCCTCGAATTGCAACGGATACACAAGCCAACCTTGTGGTTTGTACGCCTCGCTGTCCCACCGCAGGCTAACGGCCTTCCCCCACAAGCGCTTGGCTCCAGCGTTGCTATGCGTAAATTGCGCGAGAGCTTCGGGCTTGCCGACGAAGAGCTCCGGCGCGAGATCGAACGAAGATCTACTCAAGGCGTACTCGCCGTTTTGCGAGACGGAGAGATGCGCCATGACCTCATCATCATTTCCATATTGCCGCAAATTGCCGTTTGTAACGTCAAGCGTGAATAGCTTAACGCCGCTTGGCACGTGTCCGAGAAACGCGATTTGCGATGCTCCGGTCCATTGAATAGCTGCCGCCGAGTAAGGCATGCTTGGGGTTGCGTTCCGCACGACACCGCTTGTGGGATCGATGAGAAAAACATCGCCCCCGGTCGAACCGAAATCGCTCATGATGCCGCCGATGTAAGCGATTTGCTTACCGTCGGGCGACCAGCGCGGTGCTGCGATCTGAAACTTTGGTTTGAGCAGTGTTTGAATCTGCGCCCTCGCGACATCGATCTTTGCGAGCCTCGCGATCCACCAATTATTATCACCGCTACCCGGCGCCAAAGTGACGACCGCCGTTCGGCCGTCAGGCGAGAAATCGTATTCGTACACGTATTCCCGGGCCGGCGAGATCGCGCGCGTGAGGCCGGAGCGTGTATCCACAACGGCGAGGCGCTGCTCATCAAAGGCTTCTTCGATGACGCCTGTTTGTCGCGCACCAGGCTGCGTGGCGCCGGTACTGCGATGCGCATCCTTGACACGGAGATCTCGCGGTCCCCCGGCAGCCATCTCGGGTCGCTCACGGCCCCTTTAAAATGGGAGACCGTTCGTACCGCACGTGCGCTACCATCAGCAACAAAAAGCTGCGACTGATGCTTAGTGCGCGCATCAGAGAGAAACGCGATATGGTGCCCATCGTGCGACCAGACCGCGCTCTCCTCGTGCACGTAGCCGGACCCGGTATTTGCAGTTAGCCGCACACGTTGCATTGGCGCCGCGACGGGAGCGAGAAAAATTGCTGTCTTAGGAACAGGGTCACTGAGTTTCTGCGCATTCCGGTAGGTTTCGATCCAGATGACGCTCTTGCCATCCGGCGAAATCTGAACGCCTGAGATATCCCGTACCCCGTACACCGATCGCAGAATATCTTGCATGGACGGTCCGGCGTTCGCATCGGCTCGCCCAACCAGGATGACTGCAAAAAACAGGAGGCCGCTCAAAATACGCATGTTGCCTGTTACGGCCGAACATGTTTTAGCGCCTCTTGCGAGGTTTCAGCGTTTGGTCGCGGTGATAAAGACCCGGGCGGAAACCCCTGGCGGCGTTTGCGCTTCATCTAAAAGTGGTTCTGCGGCCTCGCCCAGTTCTTCGCGTAGCCGCGCCGCACGCTCCCGAAGCGCGCCGAAAAAGCGTTCCCTGTTCTCAGGCCAGTCAGGGGTAGGCTCGTGAATCCCGACCTCCAGGCCGGCTCTATCGAAATACGGCCTGTAGTCCGTAACGGCGGTTTCTCGCACCGGTATTTCCGGCTCGATCGCAATGAGGGCAACTTTTCCCCCGTGCCGCAACAATCTCGCCATTTCAGCACATACGAGGTCTGGATCCGCGAACATGATCGCATCGACGCTGGTAACGCCATCGAAGCTTCCTGACTCCAGACCCGTCTCCGTCATGTTCGCGACCAAGAACGAGACGCGATCGGCTTGACCTCGACGCTGCGCGTGTTCGCTGGCGCTCTCGACCGCTTCACTGGCCCAATCAACGCCGGTTACTTTCGCGCCGGTGCGCTCCGCTATCCAAAGTGCGGTGCCGCCAAGCCCGCATCCTAAATCGACGACCGCCGCGCCTTCGTCAACGGCCAGATGGGCCGCAATTCTCTGTAGTTCGCTACCGCGAATGAAGCTAAAGGGCACAACCCATTCGGGAACCGGGTCGGCTTGCGAGCTCGCCCGTACCGCCTCCCGGTAGACCTTGCTGTCCAACACCCTGAACGCACGATTAAAGCCCTTGACTGAGGCATCTTCATCCATTGTGCAGTTACTTGACCGTGACGACTTCGGCTCCATCCCATGGCGTTAAGCCGCGGCCATGCACTGCTGTTAGGGAGCAGCTGTCGCGGTAGTAGGCGGCGACCGTATCGCTGCGTTCCATCTCCGCAATTCGCGCAAAGATCTTGCCGGCGGTTAGAAACATGCCCTTGGTAAATTCATCCATCGCGCGCGAGAATGCCTCGAGGGTCTCGGACTTGTGCTGGAAGAGGTCGTCCGGGTCGTTGTCAAAGCATTCGTAAATTTCAACGCTTTGTTTCTTCCCTTTGGCTTTGACCGCGCTCAATCGGCGCAGTTTGAATCTGTGAACTTCCGGTAGACCCTCCACTACTGTCCCGCTGACGAGGAGCGAAGCGCCGAAGGTCTTGGTGAGGCCCTCTATGCGCGACGCAACGTTTACCACGTCGGAGATAACGGTCGTTTGCATTCGCTCTTCTTCGCCGATAGTCCCGAGAATGAGGTCGCCATGGTGCATCCCGATACGTAAACCTGCGCCACGTAACATTTTTTCCAGAACCTGGTTGTCAGCCTCGTGACC
>JACRUB010000035.1 GCA_014305015.1 Vulcanimicrobiota bacterium
CACATTCCCGCCTCGGAATTAGAAGCGCGCATGCACGAATTAGATACGGCCAAACCCTATATCGTCGCGTGTCGCGTGGGTCAGCGGTCGCTCTGGGCGGTGCAGCGCATGCGCGATGCCGGTTTCAAAAAAGTCTCGCACTTACGCGGCGGCCTGCTCGCGTACGCCGCCCAAGAGGACGAGTTTACGTTTTTCTAAGCCACGCTTCGAGGTCGCGGCTAAACCGGTCGAAATTCGTACGGTGCAAATTGTGTCCGTGCTCTTCGTACACCAGAATCCTCACGTTCGATCCCGCTGAAGTCTTCAGCCAGTCGCGCTCCCCGGAGGTGACGGTCGATTCTTGCGTTGCTGCAAGCGCGAGCAGCAGCGGTTTTGGATACCCGCATACGAGTTCTCGTAGGTCCCAGCCGCCTTGCGCTACATTGTTTTCGCCGTGCAAACGCATGAGCGGCTCGATCGTCATATCGCGTACGGCATGCAGTTTCGCATCGACATCTGCGCCGGACCAACCCAGTGCCGCGTAGCGGCGGTCGATTTCGGCTTTGAGATCGAGCGGCGAAAGTTTGCTATCGGCATCGCAATCGACGACGTATTCTTCGTACCAGTCGATGAGTGGATCCACAGAGATCACCGGGTCGATTGCCACGACGCGCCCGGCGCGCGTCGTATGCCCGCCGCGCAAGACAACGGAACCGCCCCAGCTGTGGCCGACGAGCGCGGCGATTTCACCCTCGATGATCTCACACACCGATTGCAAATCTGCGTCGGCTTGATCGAGCGACATCGGCCCGGTGACGCGTGCGCTGTCACCGTGACCGCGTTGATCGAACGCAAAAATGCGATAGTCGTTTGCAAAATATTCCGCTAGGCGCGCCCATGCAAAGCGCGAACTCGTCATGCCATGCACGCAGACGATGGCGGGGCCGCTCGTGCCCCACTGCGTGAGCAGCGTTATCTCACCATCGCTCAAATGCACCGCAGTAGATGGATGCGCCTCGAGCACTACAGCAACCTCATTGCCTGGCGCACGTCATGAAGCGTTTCGGCCGCAACCGCACGCGCTTTTTGCGTGCCTTCGGCAATGATGCGTTCAACGTAGCCCATGTCTTTGACGATCTCAGCACGGCGCTCGCGCAGGGGACGAAGATACTCGTTGAGCGCTTCGGCAAAATCGCCCTTGTCTTGGACGCATCCCAGCGCACCCGAACGGCACCCTTCCTCAACAATCGCCACGTGGGTGCGTTTCACGATTTTCCAGAGCGCGAAGACCGGACACACTTCGGGATGGCCCGGATCGTTGCGGCGAACCTTTTGCGGATCGGTCACCATGCTGCGAACTTTTTGCGTGGTCGTCGCGTCGTCATCGGCAAGAAAAATCGCATTGTTATACGATTTGGACATCTTGCGTGCGTCGATTCCGGGGATCTCCGGAAATTGCGAGAGCGTTGCTTGCGGCTCGACCAGAATCTGTTTGCCTTCGCCGTAAAGATGGTTGAACCGGCGCACGACTTCGCGTCCGAACTCCAAATGCGGAAGCTGATCTTTTCCGACCGGTACACGTTCGCCACGAAAGGCCGCGATGTCGCACAACTGCAAGAGCGGATACCCGAAGAAACCGTAGGTCGCAATCTCTTGACCGAGTGCTTCGACTTGGCTCTTCCACGTTGGGACGCGTTCGAGCCACGACGCAGGGGTGATCATGCCAAGCAAAACTTGCAGCTCGGTAATCTCATGCACCGCTGATTGCAAGAAAAACGTTGAACGATCCGGATCGACGCCGGCGGCCAACCAATCGACGACCATATCGTTGCGGGCGTCGCGAATCGCTTGCGGATCGCTAAAGGCGGTTGTGTATGCGTGCAGATCGGCGATTTCAAAGAACGCGTCGGCCGTATCGCAAAACGCGGCCCACTGACGTAGCGCACCCTCAAGGTGGCCCAGATGAAGCTTGCCGGTCGGCCGCATTCCCGACATCACGCGGGGCCGTTTTTGCACTTGTGCTTGCATGCTTATTGCATCTAGTTAGGGGCTCGTCCTATGCTATATAATGATGCGCGCTTCATTAAGAGGCCGCGCGAAGGAGACTCGCTTTGTACGCCGATGAATCACTGACCTGCACCGACTGCAGCGCCCCGTTTACGTTTAGCGCCGGCGAGCAAGAATTTTTTGCGAGCAAAGGTTTTCAAAACAAACCCAGCCGTTGTCCCGACTGCCGCGCAGCGCGCAAATCGCAAAAAGGCGGATCGCGCCCGGCCGTGGGGCCGCGCGAAATGCACGTCGTGACGTGCACCGAGTGCGGCGGTCAAGCCGAAGTGCCGTTTATGCCGCGCGGCGATAAACCCGTCTACTGCCACGACTGCTTTCAAAAACGCGCACCGCGTTTCGGTAGGCGTTGGAATACTTTCTTGTCCACGGGTACACATGGGTGCCCCCGCACTGGTGGGCGCCCGTTTTTCTCGCACTCGCTATCGTCCTGCTGGGCATTGCCTGGAAGATCGATCCCAAAACAGCACCTTGCCGGCGTTTCGCATACTTTTGCCTCGCGAGCGGTTTCTATTTCTCCATCGCTTCGCGCGCAATGATGTTGACCGACAACGGCCACTCATTTGACATAGACCCTGCAAAGATGACCGCGCTCTGCTTCTTCGCGATTTCGCTCGTGCTATTTATCATTGCAGTGAGGCGCAAGGAGAAAAGCGCGCCCGTCCGGATCGGGCGCCTCCAAGTTTTAAAAGGCGACGTGCAGTGAGGCGTAGGGAATCTGCGCCTCGATTTTTTTGCGCACGTAGGCGCGTGCCAACTCAACCGCTTCTTCCAAGCGGCGTCCTTTGGCGAGTTCGCATGCAAGGGCTGCTGCAAGCGTGCAACCGGTGCCGCGCATTGTGTGCGCGAACCGCGGTTGCGTAAAGATTTTTGTTTCTTGGGCGGTAACGAGCACATCTATTGGATCGCCAGCGAGATGGCCGCCTTTGAGCAGCACGGCGCGCGGGCCCATTGCGCGAAGCGCGTGCGCAGCCGAGATCATCTCGTCTTTATTTGAAATCGTGCGCGACGTTAGACGTTCTGCCTCCGCGATATTGGGCGTAAGAATCACCGGCAATGCGAGCAACGCCACGCGAAAGGCCGCAAACGATGCTTCGCCGCCGAAACTGCCGCCAAGCGTTGCATCAAACACCGGATCGAGGACTGCCGGTATCTCCGGCTTGGTACGCACGAAGCGCGCAACCTCCCGAATGTTCTCCTCATTAAAAACCGCACCGACGCGAATCGCAGCGAGATGATTGCGCGGGATAGACTCCAGTTGCGCGCGCACCACGTTGACCGGCACGGCAAACCGTTCTCGTACGCCGCTCTCATCTTGAGCCGTAACACCCACCACTACCGTCGCATTCCGCAGCCCGAATTCCGCGACGACTTGGGCATCGAGACCGAGGCCAGCAATGTTCCACGGGTGCGTCGTTCCGATGGAGAGCACGACCGGCGTACTCACAGAGGCTCCCACGCGCGCACGAGCGCAGCTGCGACCTCACGTGGATCGGCGCTCGCGGTCAATGCGGAAATCACCGCGGCCATCGCAACGCCGGTAGCGCGCACGGCGGCAATGTTCTCATGCGTGATGCCGCCGATAGCGGCGGCCGGGAGCTGCGTTGCAGCGGCAACTTCTCGCAGACCCGCGATCCCAATCGGCGTGCCCGCGTCCCTTTTGGAACTCGTTGCAAAGACCGACCCGACGCCGATGTAGTCCGCACCAAGCGACTCAGCATACTGCGCTTCTTCGACGGTGCCGCAGGAGAGGCCGAGCAAACGGTCGTGCAAGTATTCGCGAATCATCGGCAGCTGCGCGCGAGTCGCGTCATCCGGCCCGAGGTGCGCGCCGTCGGCGTCGACGCTAAGCGCAGCTTGCCAATCATCGTTGACGATGAAGAGCGCATCGCGCGCGGCAGTGAGTTCCCGTAAGGCCTGCAAAGCCTCGATGTCCGCTGTGCCTTTTGCACGGTATTGCACGATGCGAATGCCGCCCTCAAGCAATGCGCTCGTATATGGCACGACGTCCGCACAGCCGCTAACGATGGCATAAATCCCCTGCAATTTCTGCATTTTCAACATCTATAACACGACCGGAATACTCGGAAGCGCAACTCCAAAAGGTATCGAACGATCGTCTTCACGTAAGACCGGCGAGATCTCTAAATGGAGTTCGCGCGCATTACTGCCGGGGGGGGCGGCGAAGCGCATCGTCCCAGTATATTCGGCGTTTCCCGCTAAGCGAACGCCCAAGAAGAACCGCTTATCGGTAAAACGCCAATCGCGCGTTTCGATCGAACGGTAGACGTTGTCTCGATCGTCCGTGAGCACGCTTTTGTTGTAGGGAAGAAACGTTGCAAAGCCGGGCTCGAGATTCTGCAGCGTCATGGTGATGGCGATTTCATGACGCGAAATCGCAATCCGCCGCACGATGATGCGCACTCCGTTTTCGGTGGCGCTGACGCCCGGTCGAACAACTTTGTACGCAACGCCGCCGTGAGACGCGGCGCCGAGCAGCAGCACGGCTAGAGCGCACAGTACATGCGCCACTCTCATGACTCGCTCGCTTCTCCCAAGAGCACCTCGCCGATGCGGATCAGCTCTTTTTCGTTTGCAAACTTGATTTCGATTTTGCCGCCTTTGCCGGTGCGGCGGAGCGCAACGTGTGCGCCAAGACGAAAGCGCAGACGCGATTCAAACGCGGCTTCATCGGGAGTGAGTTGTGTGGATTCTTTTGCGTCCTCACTCTTAATCGGGGTGCTGACCGCGCCGCAAAGCCGCTCGAGCGTTCGCACCGAGAGCCCTTCCTCGATCGCCCGCTGCGCAAGCGCGAGACGGTGCTTCTCCGGGGCGGCGAGCAATGCACGCGCGTGCCCGGCCGAGAGGCGGCCGGCGGCAACGAGGGCTTTGATCCCATCCGAGAGCCCGAGCAGGCGCAAGGCGTTGGCGATTGCGGGCCGGCTCTTCCCCAGGCGCCCTGCCAGTTGCTCCTGCGTGAAAGCGTACTCTTCCATGAGTGAGGCAAAGCCCGCGGCTTCTTCGAGCGCACCGAGATTTTCGCGCTGCAAGTTCTCGATGATCGCGACTTCCAAACTGTCGCGGTCGTCCGACTCACGGACGATCGCCGGAATCGTCGCCTGGCGCAGCGAGGCCGCGGCGCGCCAGCGGCGCTCGCCGGCAACCAGCTCGTAGCCGGAGCCGCGCGCTCGCACGATGATCGGAACCAGGACGCCATATTCGGCAATTGAAGCGCTCAGCTCGCCGAGCGAGCCTTCATCGAAATGTTTGCGCGGCTGAAAACGGTTGGGCGTGATTTGCTCAAGGGGAATTTGTTGGAGTTCATCACCGGCCGTCTTCGGCTCACCGAGCAATGCGGCGAGGCCACGGCCGAGTCCGCGTTTGGGGGCAGCGCTCACGCGACCACCTCACTCGCCTCAAGCAACTCTTTGGCCATCGAGAGATAGGCCTGCGCACCGCGGCTCTTTACATCGAACAAAATAACGGGCTTTCCATAAGATGGCGCCTCCGAGAGGCGAATGTTGCGCGGGATTTGCGTCTTGAACATTTGGCGTGGAAAATAGGCATGGAGTTCTTCCAAAACTTCCATCGCAAGTTTCGTACGGCCATCGAACATCGTCACCAGCACGCCGGTAATTTGCAAACCGGGATTGAGTACTTCTTTGACTCTGCGTACCACGGATGTCAATTGTGAAAGGCCTTCGAGCGCGTAGTATTCGGCTTGCACCGGAATGATGATTTCGGTTGCGGCGGTGAGCGCATTAATCGTGAGCAATCCAAGACTCGGCGGACAGTCGATGAGCGTGAAATCATACTTCTCGGAAATCGAGGAAAGCACGGTTTTTAAGCGGTTTTCGCGCGACAAAGCGGAGACGAGTTCGATCTCCGCGCCGGCTAAATTGATGGTTGCGGGAATGAGCGCGAGCCCCGGAATCTCTGTGGTTTGAATGACGTCATCGAGGGCCGAATGATGCAGCAATAAATCATAAACGTCGCGCTTTAGTTCGCGTTTATCGATGCCGAGACCGGTGGTCGTGTTGCCCTGCGGATCGATATCGATCACCAGAACGCGTTTCCCTAAAACGGCAAGACCGGCCGCAAGATTGACCGTCGTCGTGCTCTTGCCGACTCCGCCTTTTTGGTTCACGAGCGCGATGATTCGCGACAGGATGCGGGCCCCCCCAAGATTAGCTTTGTCACACAAAGTTTCACGTGGAACAATTTGTGTCCGTGCGTCGCTTTAGTTTTCGGGTTTGTTCGTCAAATAGGCGCCCAGCAACCCCTGCAGCGTGTTCGGCTCATTAAGGTCAGGCCGGTCCGTGACCTTCTCGAAAAGCCAACCCAGAGCGGCGCCCACCCGCTGATCACCGCGAAAGCCCGGCTCGGCAAGGCCGTGCTGGATCATCGCTTCGATGATCTCGGTGCCCGTAATCCGCACGTCCTTGACGCTGAAGGCGGGCTTGCGCGCGACCTCCTCCCACACGCGTTTTTGGAACTGTTCGTTGAGGGTGCCTCGCTTCGGCAAACCGCTCCCGACAACATCGGCGGCACGCAATGCAAACTGGCGCTCCAAGTATTCGGGGCCGATCCGGCGGATGAAACGGCGAATCGCCGCGTCGGTCAAATCCGGCTCGGAGCCATACATGTGTTGGCGAACCAAATGCGCGACGCCGCCTACAATCTCGTTTGAGAACCGGAAGCGGCTCAGCATCGAGCGCACGAGCCCCTCACCCACGTGCTCGTGGCGATAGAAATGCGGGCCGTCTTTGACGCGCGGCTTGCCAACGTCGTGAAAGAGCGCCGCGAGTCGCAGCATGAGATCGCCCGGCGGGGTGGCGTTCACGGTTTCCAGCGTGTGCTGGTAGACATCGTAGGCATGCCACTCGTTTTGATCGACGCCCACGCCTTCCAAAAGTTCCGGCCACAAATGCTTCAGTACGCCGGTTTCGCGGAGGATCTCAAGGCCCAGGGACGGCTTCGGCGCGCGTCCCAGCAATTTCGTGAGCTCTTCCCCGATTCGCTCGGGCGAGACCGTGGCCACCGAGGGTGCCGCCTCCGCCATGGCGCCCTTCGTTCTGGGCGTCACCTCGTAGCCGAACCGTGCGGCAAACTGGGCCGCCCGGAGGATGCGCAACGGATCTTCCTGGAACGCCACAGGGGTCAGGATGTCGATGCGTCGCGCCCGGATGTCGGTCACACCTCCGTAAGGGTCCACGAGCTCCCCGCCGGGCAACGCCCGGGCAACCATGTTCATTCGGAAGTCGCGCCGCGCCAGATCGTCTTCCAGGGATATGTCCGGACCGCTCTCGATTTCGAATTCCCGATGCCCAACCCCGAGCGACCGCTCCCGCCGGGGAAGCGCGAGGTCCACCGTGATGCCTTCCAGGGTCAGCTTGATGACGGCAAATGACGCCCCCACCAGGTCGACCTGTCCCAACGGTTCGAGGCGGCGCCGCAGCTCCGCGAACGATATGCCGCTTACAACATAGTCGAGGTCCTTGTGAGGAATTTGGATCCCTTCGCTTCCCTGGCGAATCTCGTCCCGCACGCGACCACCGACGGCAAACAAAGAACCAGGCGGCAGCACGCCCGCTATTTGTTCATCCAAAAGTTTCACGGGGAACATAGCGGCCGCTTCTCCGGAATTCCGGCGCGCCGGGGGAACTTCTGTGGCGTGGCCCCGACCTTGCGCACTACCAGGATTCGCCGCCCGCCATTGAGCGGGCGTTCATCTTCGAGCCGGCCCCCAAGCATGAGGGCGGCATCGGCGAGCGCGTGCCGCTCCGGCTCCTCCAGCGCGCCCCGCTGAAGAATCGCGGTACCGCCAACGCGCAGAAAGGGCAGCAACAGCTCCGCAACCGTCGACGCGGTCGAGACCGCTCGGGCGGTGCCACAGTCAAATCGTTCGCGCAGCTCCGGATTATGTGCGGCCAATTCAGCCCGTTTCGAAATAACGCGTCCGGCCAGACCCAACTCTGCAAGCGCGGAAGCCAGAAAAACTGCCTTTTTCACAGTCGACTCGACCATCGTTACTTCCACTCCCGTGGCGATCGCGAGCGGGATCGCGGGCAGGCCGCCTCCGGAGCCGATATCAACGAGCCTCCCCGAGACAAATGGCGCGACGCTCAAGGAGTCGATCAGGTGCCGGGCGAGCTCGGCCGTCGTCTTGGCACCGGTCAGATTGAACGTGCGGTTTGCCTGGAGCAGTACGGCCCCATACGCCGCGAGGCGCTCCAAATAGGGCGCTTGCAAGCCGGCGTCTTCGAGATGCCGCAGCATTTCCGCCCCTTCGAACATGGGCTACACCGCGGCCGAGGCCGGCTCGCGCTCGACGTACATGGAGAGAATCGCAACATCCGCCGGCGTCACGCCGGGAATGCGTCCGGCGGCCCCGAGCGTGCGCGGCCGCTGCGCTCCGAGCTTCTCACGCGCCTCGATCGAGAGGGCGGAAATCGTCGTGAACTCGAGCGTGGGCGGAATGAGCGAGGTTTCATTGCGCCGGGCTTTTTCGATCGCAATTTCCTGGCGGCGCACGTATCCCGCAACTTTAATTTCGATCGCAATGCGCTCGCCCAAATCTTCATCCGTGCCGGGCAAAAACCGTGTGACATCTTTCCATTCGAGATCTGGACGGCGCAACGCATCGGCGATTGTTGCACCATTTTCAAACTGTTGTTTTGCAATCTGTTTGCAATTGATTCGCGATTGCTCAGTGACGCGCAAACCCTGCTGCAATGCGGCTTTGCGCTTCTCGAACGCTTGGAAATCTGCTTCGCTAACGAGTCCAATTGCGCGTCCGATTGGCGTGAGTCGCGTATCTGCATTATCGTGTCGCAGAATAACGCGATGCTCTGCGCGCGAGGTCAACATGCGATACGGTTCATCCACACCTTTGGTAACGCGGTCGTCGATCATCGTGCCGATGTACGCATCTCCGCGTCCAAGGCGCAGCGGCCCATGGCCCTTGGCGGCGAGCGCCGCATTAATGCCGGCAACAAGCCCTTGGGCGGCCGCCTCTTCATAGCCGGAGGTACCGTTGAGTTGGCCACAATGATAAAGGCCGGCCACGCGTCGCGTCTCGAGCGTATCGTTCAACTCCGTGGGCGGCACCATGTCGTATTCAACCGCATAGCCCGGGCGCAGCATCACGCACTCTTCCAAGCCCGCAAGAGTGTGTAGCATTTCGATCTGCACTTCAGCGGGCAGCGACGTGGAGAAGCCTCCGACATAGAGCGTCGGCTCGCTCCAGCCTTCGGGTTCCACGAAGATTTGATGCGTTGGATTATGCGCGAATTTCGTGACTTTATCTTCAATGGATGGACAGTAGCGAGGGCCGATTCCCTCAATCAAATCAAGGCCGTAGAGCGGAGAGTACTTTAAATTATCGCGCACCAACTGATGCGTGCGCTCGTTCGTCACCGTCAAGAAACACGAGAGCTGGGGGCCCGCAAACGTCTTCGGGCCGCGATACGAAAACGGAAGCGGCACCGGGCTTGGCGCCTGTTCATCCATCGCCTCGACGTTCACGGTTGTTTTATCAATGCGCGGCGGCGTTCCGGTTTTCAAACGGCGAGTCGGAAAGCCGAGTTCACGCAATGCCTCGGAGAGTCCGATCGCAGGCGCCTCGCCAAACCGGCCTTCGTTCTGGATGACCGATCCGCGAAAGGTTTTGCCGCCCAAGAATGTGCCCGTCGCTAGCACGACGCGCGCCGCGTAGTACCGGTTTCCGTCGGCGCAAAGGACCCCGCGAACAGCCCCACTCTCAACAATGATCCCTTCAACGAGCCCTGTTTGGATTGTGAGGTTGGATTGGTTCTTGAGTGTGGTAACCGCCAAACGCCCGTAGCCGGGCTTATCGGCAAGCGCGCGCAGCGCACGGACGGCCGGCCCTTTTGATTCATTGAGCATTCGCACGTGCATCGAGCATTGGTCGATGATCCGCGCCATCTCGCCGCCGAGCGCATCGATCTCGCGCACGAGCTGGCCTTTTGCGCTGCCGCCGATCGACGGGTTGCACGAAAGCGTGCAGATGCGCTCCGGGTCGCCCGTGACCAGCATGGTGGGCACGCCTAGGCGTGCTGAGGCGAGGGCAGCTTCCACGCCGGCATGACCGCCGCCAACCACAATGACGCCCGCATCGGCGGACCGGATCCCAAGAGCCATCGTCCTATCTTACCAAACGGGTGCGCAAAACGCTGCCGATACAACGGACATGGCAGGAACCGTCATCGGATTAATCTTGGGCAAAGCGGGCCTTCTCCTGATTTTGGTGGCGCTCGTGGTAGCGTTCGTTAAGCACCGCCGGCTGGATAACCACACGCCTCTCGCGCAAGTACTCTGGAACGAAATGGTTTTTTATGCGGTGGGAATCGGCTTTTTATATGTGGGCGTATTTCACGCATTTTTTCAAGAGATGACCTCCGCTGCAATCGGTTGGGCGCCAAGTCCTTTTGAATGGGAACTTGCGTGTGCCGAATTCGGGGTCGGTGCGATGGGCGTGTGGTCGCTGTGGCGATCGAATGAATTTCGCTTACCGGTGACGCTGATTTTCGCTATTTTTTCGCTCGGCGCAGCCGTTCAGCATATCCATCAAATCCTATGTTGCGCAAACTATGCGCCCGGAAATGCCGGCCCGATCTTATGGGTTCTCGACATTGCATTACCGCTGTTCTTACTCGTGGTTGCGTGGGCGAGCATCAGAACGCGCGAAATACTCTGACGCGAGCATTCCGTAGCCGGCAAGGTCGCAGAACGTCCCATCGTCTGCGGGAAATCCATCGCGAAAGGTCGCCTCGCGAATGAATCCGCACGCTTCGTACAGTCTGATTGCCGCTCTGTTGTGTGCGACGACGTCACGATAACACCGGTGCGCATCGCGTTTTTCAAAGACATGGTGCATCGCAAACTCCACTGCCCCGCGCCCATATCCCTTACGCGGTTTCGTTACAACAAGCTGAGCGATCTCCGCGATGTTCCAATTTCGACCCATAT
>JACRUB010000036.1 GCA_014305015.1 Vulcanimicrobiota bacterium
TCGGTAAAAAAAAGCCACCCCCGAAGACCATGCTCCGCAAAGCGGGCGGCGCCCCTTCAGGCGAGGCCGGCCAGAAGCGGACCGCATTTCGTATGCCTGTCGAATTTCCGGTCTTTTATACGCTTGTCGGACGCCGCGGACGCCGCAGCGCGACGGCAAACGATCTAAGCGCCGGAGGTCTGCGCTTACTCGCCGATGAGGACTTTCTTAAGGGCTCAATTTGCTCGTTGCAATTCCGCGTGCCCGATGATTTCTTAGCGACCATGACCATCGATAAAGAAATCTACGAAGAGACGCCGTTCGGAAAGCGCGCAAAGAGCGCCAAGGTTCATCCGCCGCCGTTTGAAGAGTTCAAGGTCGATGCGAAGGTGTTGGTGCCGTTCTTCGATCTCAAACGCCGCCGCTTCGCTTACGGCATCTCATTCATCGATGTAGAAGACACCGTCACGGAAGAACTGCAGCGCTTCATTCATCTGTGGCAGCTCAATCAAATTCGCCTACGTAATCAAGATTAAGGATAGAGCAAGTAGCGCGCGCGGAGCGATTCAAACGCGCGCGTGCCCGCTGACCACCCATTTAAGATTTCGTCCGCTGATCTGCCCTCGCGCAATCCGTTTGTGAGCGCGTCCGTTCCCCAATCGTTGTTCAAGAAATCCGTTTTGATCGCCAGCGCTTTCGGATTGATCTGGCGTACGGCGGCCAAAATCTCGACCGCGCTACGGACAGCCGGGAAAACGCGCGGATTGAAAACGACGAGTTCCACGCCTGAGAGTTGCTTGTCTTTCCAGAATCCCGACATCGGCGTCCAATAGGCGGGGCGGAAATAAACGCCCGGAATGTTGCGCGCGTTGAGCGCGTCGCCAAGGCGCTGACCGTCTAGCCCTGCGGCGCCCGCATACTTAAACGGTTTGGTATATCCCGTCCCGTTGTTGATGCCCGCATTGTCGATGAGTCCCGTGCCGGGATAGACGATCGCCGTATCCCATTCCGGAATGTTCGGAGAAGTTTGCACCCATTGCAAACCGGTATCCGGCCAGAGCATGTCGTGTTTGTAGCCGCGCATCGGGATGACGTGCAGGCGAGAGCCAATTCCGAAATGATCGTTGAAGAGACGCGCTAACTCTCCGACGGTCATGCCGTGGCGCATCGCAATCGGATACAATCCGATGAACGACTTGTACTTCTCGGCAAGGACGGGGCCTTCAACCATGCCGCCGATTGGATTAGGGCGATCGAGCACCCAGATTTCTTTGCCGAACTGCTTGGCTGCTTCCATTGCATACGCCATCGTTGAGATATAGGTATACGCACGGTCGCCGACGTCTTGAATATCGAAGAGCAGCACATCAACCCCGGCGAGCATTTGCGCGTTCGGATGGCGCGTTGCGCCGTACAGACTGTAGACAGGTAACCCAGTACGATCGTCGGAGTACGATGCGACGTATGAGCCCGCGGGGCGGTCGCCCCGCAAACCGTGCTCCGGCGAATAGATCGCCTTGATGCAGATCTTGTGGTTGCGTTTGATGGCGTCGACAATCGGCTCGAGGCGTGACGTGACGCCGGTTTGATTGGTGATCACGCCCACGCATCGGCCGCGAAGATCGCGCCACGAGTCCGACAAGAATACCTCGTCCCCGAGTGTGATCTTCGCTGCCGGCAGAGGCGCCGCAATCATGCGCGCATTACAGAGACAAAAAAGCAGCGCGAGGGCGCCTGCTATTTTCGCTGGGCTAAACAAACTTCGGTTCGGTCGATTCTGGGATGAGCCCGGCTTTGTGCGCGCGGCTAAAGAGCTCGCGTACGGCTTTAATGCCTTCCTCGCCAATATCGTCGCTGTACTCATTGACGTAGAGTTCGATATGCTTGCGCGTGACATCTTCCGAGGTCTCGGCCGCATTTTGACGGACGTACGGCATGACTTTGTCTTCGTTCTCGCGGGCAAATTGCAGCGACTTGCGAATCGATTCGTTGATGGCCTTGGCCTGGTCGTCAGGCACATCGTTGCGCACGAGAATCGCGCCAAGCGGAATCGGTAGACCCGTTTCTTTCTCCCACCACTTGCCGAGGTCGACGATCTCATCGAGTCCGGCATCTTCGTAGGTGAAGCGGGATTCGTGGATGATCAGACCGGCGTCGACCGTTCCATTCTGGACCGCTTCGGCGATTTGATCAAAACGCATCTGGATGATGTGCGGACTGGAGCCGAGCGCGAGACGAAGGAGAAGAAATGCTGTGGTTTTCTCACCGGGAATGGCGATGAGTTTTTCGCGAAAATCTTCAAGCGTTTTGCCGGTACCGGGCTTTGCGATGAGCAGCGGGCCGCAGCCGTGGCCGAGCGCCCCGCCGGCGCGCAGAATGCGATACTTATCAAGTAGATCGGGAATGGCGCCATAGCTAACTTTGCTCAACTCGTAGTCGCCTTTGAGCGCGGAATTGTTGAGTGCTTCGACATCTTCGAGCGCGACGCGTAATGGCGGTTCTTCGCCATCGAGCAGCCCGTTGGAGAGCGCGGCAAAAATATACGTATCGTTCGGGCACGGCGAGTAGGCGAGCGTCATCGGACGGACAGGAGCTTCATTCATTGAGGGTCGTCACAATCGAAAGCAGAGAAGTAAGGACATTCTCTAAACCTTGTACCCCTTTATCGAAGTTCCAACGACTGTGTTCGCGATCGGTCACAATATTCGAAATCCCTCGTACTTCGATCGCCGACACACCTGCGATTTCGGCCGCCCGGAGCACGGCAAAGCCTTCCATCGATTCCACTTCAACCCCATATGCTGCAAGGCGCTTAGCGCTCGCTGAAGTTGCCGTCACACGAGATACGGTCAAGCCACGCTTGCTTGCGAACCCATTTTCAACGAGCCGGTCGACCAGCGTTAGATCCGAAGAGGCGCGCTCGACAATGCGCGTGCCGTCCGGCAGCGAGATCGGTGTGCCAGTTTCAAGGCCGAGCTCGACGAATTCTTCGGAGATGACGACGCCGTCGCCAACTTCCGCCGCTCCCTCGAATGCGCCCGCGATGCCGGCGTTGATAACGAGCGAATAGGGGCTTTGCGCGAGCGCTCGTGAGACACAAGCGGATGCTTCAATCGGGCCGATTCCGGTTACCAGCATCTCAACGTGCGGGGCAGATTTAAAAAAGCTCAGTTCCTTGCCGACCGCGCACGCGAGAAGGATCATCGAATGCCGATCATTTTGTGCGTTTGCAATGAAAGGCGCAACCGCCGTGGATCCGCCTTGACCGCCTCAATCGCAAGTTTGATATTCTCGGGTTTGTTGCCCTCGGGTTGCAAGAAGACGGCGGTTCGCTCGCCGAAACGCTGAAGCCATTCAAGCGGCACGCGCTTATCGACGATGAGCTTTACTTCGTTTGCGCGCGCGGCCATCGTATCGTTCAAACGCTCTTTCGGAGAGACCGTTAGCCATACATCAAGCGGCAATTCGGTTGCGATGGTTCCATTCGACTCAATGTGCACGCGCCGGCCGTCGTTCTGCAATGTGGTGATGAGCGCGAGCGTCTCGTTCTGCGCAAGGGGCTCTCCACCGGTGAGGATGACCATCGGACAATCGCCTCCGAGCCTACGCACTTCTTCGACCACTCGCTCAATGGAAGAAAATGACTTGAGCGAGTAATCCGTATCGCAAAAATCACACGACAGATTACAGCCGGCCAAGCGAATAAAAACCGCCGGCGTTCCGCTATAGGCTCCCTCGCCTTGTAGACTGTAAAAGATTTCGTTGATTTGCAGCATCAGGCAAAATCGGTTGCGCGCAACACGGCGCACGACGTGGCCGTTTCCCACAAGATCAGTTCATCAAGCCCGGCAAGATGATCTTTGAGGCGTGCCCAGATCCATTGGATGATGATCTCGCACGTGGGATTGTCCATGAGTTCGTTGAGAGACCGGTGGTCCAAAACATCGATGACCTCGCGCTCGACGATCGCGGCGATTGTATCGAAATCGTCGACCATGCCCTGGGCCGGCCCGGATGTACGGATCGGACCGCGGATCGCGACGTCGAGACGGTACGAGTGCCCGTGGAGGCGCGCGCACTTTCCCTGATGATGCGGCAGCACGTGCGCCGACTCAAACTTGAATTGTTTTCGGATCTGCATTGAATGGAGAAGACCCTTCGCTCCGCTGGGGAAAACCCCCATCTATGGAGACTCGTCTGAACCGCTCGGAACTTGTGATGATGGCCGTCGTGGGGGTAGCGACCCAGCCCGGCCTTCAGCCCGGTCTGTACCGCATCGCCCATGACGGCAAGGCCGTTGTGGTACCCGGAACTGGCGGCATTACGCCAAACGTGCGCGTCGGCGACCGCGCCTTTGACTTTGTTGCAGACCACGTCGAGCCGGGCGTCAGCGCAGCTAACGAGGACGAAAGGAAGAACGTCGCGTTCAACGTCTTCTCATGCATGGGCAACGAAGCGGTCATCGTGAGCGGCGACGCCAAGGGCGAAACCGGTGTCGTAACCGGAAAGCACGGTGGCATAGAACACGTCATGATCGACTTCACGCCCAAAATTATGAAGAAGATGGTTGTCGGCGATAAGATTCAAGTTTGGGGTCACGGCGTCGGCCTTGCGTTGCTCGATGCACCGGCCGTTGCGGCCTTTAATATGGATCCCGATTTCGTCAAGAAGTGGGGCGTCAAAGTGCGCGACGGCCGCGCTCACTGCAAGGTTACGCGGACTGTGCCCGCGGCGATCATGGGCTCCGGTCTCGGGCGCGCTACCGTGGTGCGCGGTGATTACGACATTCAAACGTTCGACGATGCGATCGCTCAAAAGTATGGACTGCGCGACATACGACTCGGCGATATCGTCGCCATTGAAAATGCAGATAACACGTACGGCCGCATCTATAAAACCGGCTCGATCACGATTGGAATCGTGGTGCACGGCGCGTCGATGGTCTCGGGACACGGCCCCGGTGTCACAACGCTGCTTACTTCGACTAAAGGCGCCATCGAATTTGAAATCGACCCCGCTGCAAACATCGCCGACATTCTCGAACTGAGGTAAGCTTGCACTGGTGGCAGGCTGTTCTGACGGTTATTCTTGCGGGGATCTCCGAATCGATCGGCCAAAGCGTCGTCCTTTTCGTTAATAAAGTCCAGCCGGCGCGTTTTGTATTGAGCCTGCTTATTAACGCGTTGTTGATTGGATTTGGCTACGTATTCATCGTGGCCGCGACCTGGCTGACGTTTTTCATCCCAGGCTCGCCGCACGTCACGATCGACGGCATCGCGATTGCGGTCGCGTTGAGTTACGCGCCATTGCTGGGCGCATTTCTTGGCGCACTGCCCTACGCGGGCAACGCGATTCTCTTAGCACTGCGCATCTGGCAACTTGTTGCAATGGTGCTGACGGTACAAGCGCTGAGCCATCTTTCGTTTTGGATGAGTACCGGTCACGTCGCCCTCGGCTGGCTTGTGATGCTCGTCATTCAGCAAACCCTCGGCAAACCGATTGCGGAGCGCATCGAGAATGCGGCCGCCGGCGTGAGCCTCGTCGGCGAAAAAGTTGCCGTCGGGCGCATGGTCAGGCAACTCGTGGATACGTCGACGCCTGTTAGAGATATGCGGGACCGGAAAGCGCACAAACATTCAGCGAGCGTGCCGATCTTTGCGGGCACCATTCTCACGTTTATCTTTGTGGTCGCGATCGTGTGGATCCTTACGCCGCTGCGCCCGGCGATCGCGGGAACTTATTTGAGTGGCGCGTTCTTGCGTGTCGGTTTGAATCTTCTGTGGATCGTTCTTGTCGCGATTGTTATTGCGGCGTTTCTTGCGCCGCTCGAAACGCTCGGGTGGTGGGCCGGCTGGTACGGCGACGACGTGGACGAGCACCATCCCGATGCGAAGCCGGCAAGCGCGACATCCAGCAGCACAGAGCCTTCCCGGTATGTGATCTATTTGGACGGCATTTCACAATCGAGTTCGCAGTACACGCCGGATATCGAGACGTTTCTCGACGCCCTGGAACCGGAGTTGCCGCCGGACGTCCGGCTTGTTCGTGGCATTATGGCGTATTCGGTGATCAATCGGCCGCTCGACGACGATCCGATTTACGCCCGTTTCTGGAAACTCGTCGAAGGCTTACGCACAGGGGCGAAGACCGCGGTCCTCGGCCTGGTGATCAATATTCGCAACGTCATGATCGTGGGCGTCTCGGCGGACCAACGGTTTGGGCCGCTCTACAACCTCGGGATTGCGCAAATCGTATACAATGCACTGATCCAGCGCGGCTACCGTAAAGGCAGCGACATCCCGATTACGATGATCGGCTATAGCGGCGGCGCACAGATGTGCGTGGAAACGGCCCCCTGGCTACGTTCAGCGCTGGGCGCGCCGGTGGAAGTGATTTCTCTCGGAGGCGTGATGACCGGCACGGCGCCGTTCACGCAGTTCGATCATTTGTATCATTTCCATGGCACCAAGGACGTCATCGAACCGGTTGGCCGCGTGATGTTTTCATCTCGCTGGAGAATTGCGGTGCGTTCGAGCTGGAACCGCGCGCTGCGCCAAGGAGGGATTACGATTACAAGCCTCGGCCCGGTGAGGCATCAAGTGCCGGGCGGAATGCTCGACCCCGATTTCAAGTTGCCTGACGGCCGAACCGCGTTACGCCAGACGCTCGACTACATTAAGGAGATTCTGGCTGCAAAAAAAGCTGCATCGAATTAAAATCGATGGTCACAGCATAGTGCTTGAGAAATTCATGTGAGATCGTCCCCGCTGCGGTGAATGAAAACATTTGCAGCGGATCTCCGCCGGGCGTATAGAGGCCGGGCACGTTCGAGCGGCAGAGTGTTCCAAGGCAAAGTTTGTCGGCCGTGACCGGCACGAATTGCGCTGCTCCTCCGCCGCCGATTCCGGTGCCCGCCTGATCCGAATGCGTCGTGACATGTGCAAGCTTGATGGTCGCATCCGTCGGAACGAATCCGCCGCCCGCGAGACCGCTGTCAACGAGGAGCAACGATTCCGGCGTATTGTTGACGCTGCCGCGTGCGAATAAGAAATGATCGCCGACCCACCAGAAGCGCACCGGCGTACTGCCGGCGATTGTAGGAACCGTAGAGCGCGGCCGCAACTCGAGTTGGCCTTTAGGGTAGTTGATTGTTGATAAGAAGCGTGAGAGAAAAATCGTGCCGACGACGGCGTCGACTTGCTTATTTCCGAAGACCGGCAATCCGCGTGACGGAATAACCATGGCCTTCAGGTGGTGAATGGTAAGTCCGCCTGCATCAAGGGTATCGACGCTGGCGGCTTGCATTGCGGCCGTTTTGTTTCCCGCGAAATGCCCGACCTCGCCGGTATCGCTGACTTTCAGGTTGAGTTCTTTTGCAAAGGCCGGATCGACCGCCAGATCGGGCGCGCCGGTATCGAGCAGAACGTTTGCCTCATGCCCGTTAATTTTCAAGCGCATGAGCGGCAGAGGATCGGTCGCTAAGAACGGCACGATTGCAACGCCGCCGGGAATTTCAATGCTGCCGCCGTCAGCGGCGATTGCTTTGCGCGCGCGCACTTCCGGAGCGATGCGATCGAGCGCGGGATTGCGCGGACCGAGTGTTTGCGCGATTTGCGCTTGCGTCAGCGCGTCTTCCAAGCGGTTGTTGTAGAGATCGAGGCGCGCCATGCCGACGTTTGCCGCGGGATCGTTCTTGTTTGCCGCGAGTTCTGCGCGATAAGCGGTTTCTGCGCCGCCAAAATCGCCGGCTTTAAAAAGATCATCGCCACTGGATGCACCGAGTAGCGCCACATTGAGGACCGCGATTAAGAGCAACTTCATAGTTCTCTATTCTATGAAGCAAGCTGGGACTTGGCTGTGATTTTTTCTAAAGAACGCCTTGGGGACCCATTGCTTCGAGCCGTTTTTTGAGATCGGCTAGGAAACCGCTGGCAACGTAGCCGTCGACGACGCGGTGATCTAGTGAGAGACACACGTTCATCATGCTGCGAATCGCAATCGCATCATCCTTGGTTACGACCGGCTTCTTGACGACCGCTTCCATCGTAACGATGCCCGCCTGGCCGCCGTTGATGATCGGCGCAGATGCGACCGAGCCGTTTGCGCCGTTGTTGTTCACGGTGAACGTTCCCCCTTGCAGATCGTCGACGCCGAGTTTGTTGCGCCGTGCCTTGTCGATAAGCTCGCCACCCGCGAGCGCGAGACCCTTGATCGAGAGTTTGTCGGCATTCTTGATGACGGGAACGACGAGGTTGGTCGCGAGGCCAATGGCGATGCCGATATTGACGTTTTTGTGAACTTCAATTCCTTGCTCGACGAAGCGCGCGTTCATGAGCGGGAATACGGCGATCGATTCGACGACCGCGCGAATGAAGAATGGAAGAAGGGTGAGCGACATGCCGTGGTCGCGTGTGAAGGCGTCTTTTTCGCGCGTGCGCCATTTCCACAAATTGGTGACGTCCACTTCGACCATCGACCATGCATGAGGCGCGTTGTGCTTGCTCTCCACCATGCGCTGGGCGATAATCTTGCGCGCTTGATTGAGCGGCACAATCGTGCCGGGAATCGGCTCGCCGTAGGTGCTCTTGCCGTCGGCCGGGATCGGTTTGGCCGTAGGCGGAGAAATGGGCGCAGTTGCACCGCTTGCGATCGCTTGACCGACTGCTGCCGCGGGACCCATTGCGGCTGCTTGCAACACATCCTCAGCGGTGACTCGGCCGTTTGCGCCGCTGCCCTTGATGGTCGCGATGTCGATGTGATGCTCGCGCGCGAGTTTGCGAACCGCCGGCGACGCGCCGCGCAGAACTTGTTCGCTGCTACCGTTGTGAACGGCGTGGGATGTCCCGTTGCTTTGCGGAGCCGCAGCTTGCGGGTGATCGGTCGGCACGAACGTCGAGGGCGCATTCGTCTCGCCGGGAACGGGCGTCTTGCTTGCGCCGACGCCGACTTCTTTTTCAACGGGCGCAGGTTTTGAAGCTACACCGACTTCATCGATGATCGCGATGGCCGTTCCCGTGGCGACCGTCTCGCCTTCTTTAACGAGCAGTTCGCGAATCGTGCCGGTCACCGGGGCGGGAACTTCGGCGTTCACTTTGTCGGTCGAGACTTCGACGAACGCCTCGTACTTTTCGACGTTATCGCCGGGCTTCTTGAGCCATTGCGCGACCGTTCCTTCGGTGACGGTCTCCCCAAGTTGCGGCATTGTAATCGTAGTAGCCATTAGAACTTCACCATATCGCGCATAGCGTCGGCCATGCGTTCAGTTGAGATCATGAACTCTTCCTCGAGGGGCAGCGCGTAGCCCATCGCCGGTACGTCGGGTCCGGCGAGGCGGCGAATCGGGGCGTCGAGATCGAAGAGTGCCTCCTCGGCAACCATTGCGCTAATTTCCGCGCCGATGCCGCCGAACTTGTTGTCTTCGTGAATGATTAGGAGTTTGCGCGTCTTGCGCACGGATTCCAAAATCGTTCCGCGATCCATCGGGCGCACCGAACGCAAGTCCACGACTTCAACGGAGATGCCGTCGTCCTCGAGGCGGTTGGCCGCATCGAGGGCTTGATGCGCGTACAGCCCGTAGGAAACGACGGTAAGCTTCGAACCTACTTTGGTGACGTTCGCTTTTCCGATCGGAATCGTGTAGTATTCCTCGGGCACTTCGGCTTTGATCAAACGGTACGTGCGCTTGTGCTCGAGGAACAGGACAGGATCGGGGTCCTCGATTGCGGCGTTCAAGAGGCCCTTCATATCATAAGGCGTCGAGGGCGCAAGAATCTTGAGGCCCGGCACGTGATAGAAAAGCGCCTCGATTGAAACCGAGTGCGAGAGCGCGCCGCGAACGCCACCCCCGTATGGCGTGCGGATTACGAGCGGACACGTGTATTCGCCGTTGCTGCGGTATCGCGTCTTTGCTGCCTCGCCGACGATTTGGTTGAACGCCGGATAGATGAAGTCTGCAAACTGAATCTCTGCAATCGGCCGCAGGCCTTCCATCGCCATTCCGATTGCAATCCCGACGATCGATGCTTCCGCGATCGGCGTATCGATGATGCGCTCGGGCCCGAACTCATCGATGAAGCCCTTGGTAATCAGGAAAACGTTCCCGCGATTGCCCACATCCTCTCCGAGAATGACGGTACGTTCATCGCGTTTGAGTGCGTCATACAGCGTGGAGCGCACGGCTTCCACGTTCGTCATGATTTTTCCGGGCGATGCTACTGCCATGGTTCCCAGGCTCCTTCGTAGAGATGCGTATACAAATCTTTGGGCTCAGGGAACGGCATTGCCTCCGCTTCATCCGTGGCCTCGTTGGTTTCGCGCAGGACATCTTTCTTGAGTTGATCGACTTGCGCCGCGTTCATGACTCCGGCTTCGAGCAGCACTTTCTCGAAACACGGAACCGGATCGAACGCACGTTCCTTTTCGATCTCTTCGCGGGTGCGGTACGTGCGGTCATCGTCGTCCGTGCTGTGCGAGAGATAGCGGTAACACATCCCCTCAATGAGCGAAGGGCCTTCACCGCTACGCGCGCGCTTCATCGCGCGATCCACAACTTCAAATGTTTCGAGCGGATCGAAGCCGTTGAACTGCTCGCCCGGCATGCCATATCCGGGTGCGCGTTCGAACACATTGGGGTTGCCCATTTGACGGTCGATCGGCGTGGAGATCGCCCATTTGTTGTTCTCGCACAAGAACACGATTGGGAGTTTGTGAATCGATGCGAAGTTGAGCGATTCGTGCCATTCGCCTTCGCTGGTGGTGCCTTCGCCGAACGTCACGAGCACGGCGCGGCCGGCTTCCTTGCGCAACTTGAGTGCGTATGCGGCCCCAACGGCATGTGGAATTTGCGCGGCGAGAATCGAGCTGAACGACATCATGCCGAAGCGCTTTCAGGAATAATGATTGGGAAACTGACGGCCGCCGTAGTGATCGGCGGCGCGCGCGAAGAGCGAGAGCAAGACTTCGAGCGGCGTAAA
>JACRUB010000179.1:0-1400 GCA_014305015.1 Vulcanimicrobiota bacterium
CCCATGACCGCAACCAACCTTGGGATTGCGGGCCATGACGCGGAATTGGCGATTCCTACGGAATCTTCTCGCAGGGCGGATCTGCGACGGTTGCGCGCTTGGGAAGCACAACTGCACGCGATTGCGCCGGCAAATCGACAGCTCTCCTTGGTCGATCGCGATGACGCCAAACTCCTACAAGCACAGTTGACGGGTTCCATTCGCAATTATACCGTCTATGATGCGGACCGTAAAGACTACAGCGGGCCCGCGCAATCGATCATCGGGATCGTCTTCACGCAGTTTCAGCATCTGCCGATCCTCGGCCAGAACGGCGCGACACAAGCCGACGTGAGCACCGCGTGGGACGCGATCATCTCTCGCCTGCGCAAGGCGCCGGCTTATATCGTTGCCGCCCAAAAGATGGTAACGCGGCCGGGTCATCTGCAGGGCGTCATCGGAAACGAGCAACTCGCGGGCGCAGGCGACTTCTTTAATGGGCCGCTTAGTGAGACTGCCAAGAATCAAATGACGGCCGCCCAGTTTGCGCAGTTTACAACCGTGCGCGATGCGACGCTCAAGACAATCGCAGCAACCGCGGCGCATATCAAAGCGCACGTCGCAGCGTGGCCCGAAAATTACGCGATCGGCCGGACCGCGTACAATACCATGTTGCGCGACGAGCAGCTGTTGCCGTATACCGCGAACGATGTAGAACGCATGGGCGCAGATGAGCTCGCGCATGGCTGGGCAGAGGAAGCGTGGCTGACATCGCTTTCAGAACAGGCGAAGACGCCGTTTGGCCCGTCGACGGGCGGCGGTATCGCGCCGGGCGGTCCCGCGCTTATTTCGTACTATCACGACCGCATCGCCGAGTTGCGCGATTTCATGAGCAAGCACGATGTCGTTACCATTCCCGATTGGCTGGGCGAAATCAAAGTCGTCGAAACCCCATCCTTTTTGCAACCTGTTTCCCCAGGCGCGTCCATGAATTCGCCTCGCCTATTCTCACCGGAAACCACCGGCTACTATTTCATCACGCCGCCGAAGTCGCTACAAGAAGCCGCGCGAACGCTGGACATGAATCAAGATTTCGACCGCGACCGCATTTGGTCAACGGCGGCGCACGAAGCGATGCCGGGGCATTTCTTGCAGCTCTCGATTGCAAAACGGCATCCCGATTTCATCCGAAAAATTCAAGGCAGCGGCGTTTTCGCCGAAGGCTGGGCTTTCTACGGGGAAGAGATGTTCGTTCGGCTCGGACTCTACGGCGACGATCTCGACGGCCGCTTGTATACTGCCAGGTGGGAACGTGTGCGCGGCGCGCGCGCAACCGTCGATCCGAAGCTCGCGAGCGGCGAATGGACGTACCGCCAGGCCGCCGATTTCTTCGCGCAACAAACCGGCTTCACCAAAGGTGC
>JACRUB010000179.1:1500-10880 GCA_014305015.1 Vulcanimicrobiota bacterium
AAAATTTAATATTTAAGCAGTTAAGCGCTGGGCGGCATGGGGTATTCTGCTTAGCGTGGAAGCGACCGCTTCATGGCGAGGAGAGAGACAGTGGCAAAGAACAAGGTTCAAGCAGTGTACGAACTTCGCGAGGCGGCGGAAGAACATGCCCGCGCCGATGCAGAAATTGACGCCGACCGTTCGCCTGCAAACGTTGACCGGCTGCTTGCGGCCAAAGAACGCCTCGAAGTCAAGACGGTTGAAGCCATTGAGGCATGCGAGCATTGCGGCGACAACCATTGCGACGATGAGTCGCATCAAAAGAAGACCAACGTAATCAAAGTGGAGTTTGCGAAGAACGAAGGTGGCGAGACCGGCTAGGTCGCGCCGTGGCCGTTTCCGTCTTCGGCCGTATCGCGGCGGCGAGTGAGCCGCACGACCGTACCGTTTTCGGAATAGGTAATCGTGTTCATGAACGCGCGCATGATGGTCATGCCGAACCCGCGCGAGGGGATTACATCGGGCGGTTGGACCGGCGCCGTTTGCTGGAATCCGCGGCCCGTGTCGCGCACTTCGATGACGAGTTCGTTGCCCTGGCAACTGCATCGAACCGTAAATGATCCGCCATCGCGCTGCAGTCCATGCTCGGCCGCATTGCTGAGTGCTTCACCTGCAGCCAACTCGATCTCCGAGACTTCGCGTCCGTCAAAACCACAAGAGCGCGCAAAATTCGCGACTGCACTACGAGCGATCGCGACATTCTTGGGCTCGCTACGATAGGTAGCGGAATACCGACCGGACATTGGCAATGAACCCCGGCGTGCTGCTTGCCTTGTAGAGTACCCGGATAAAACGGGCCTAAACCCCTACAGTGCGAATAGAGGGCCGGGCGGGCGATTAGCTCAGCTGGTAGAGCGCCTCGTTTACACCGAGGATGTCGGCGGTTCGAGTCCGTCATCGCCCAAATTTACGGCTCTTTTCCTTTCTGCTGTTGTTGCCGCCGCGCTCATGTATGTCTAAGATACATTTCGCTTGCGGCGCCTAAGCCGAAAGAAAAATAGCTCGTAAATTACAAAAAAATGGGGTTGGAATTGTGGCAGTAGACTCAGCAGCACTGAAAAATTTGTTGGTCGAAGAGGCTGGCGGGATCCTCAGGATTACGTTAAACCGGCCGGAGAAGAGGAATGCCCTTTCGGTTGAGTTGATGACGGAATTGACGCAAGTCATCGATGACGTTGGAGCGGATCATAGCAATCGGGTGGTGATTCTCGCTGCTGAGGGGCCGGCGTTTAGTGCGGGGCACGATTTGCGCGAGATGCTCGAGCGCGATATCCAAGAGTACCGCCGCACGTTCGACGTCTGCGTGCAACTGATGCGGGCGATCCAACGGATTGCGCAGCCTGTAATTGCCGAAGTCTCCGGGATTGCCACTGCCGCCGGGTGTCAGCTCGTCGCGACGTGCGATCTTGCCGTGGCGGCGGACACCGCCAAGTTCGCAACTCCCGGGGTGAAGATCGGTTTGTTCTGCACGACGCCGATGGTTGCGCTCACGCGCGCAATCGGGCGAAAGCGAGCGATGCAAATGTTACTGACCGGGGATTTCATCGATGCCACAACGGCACAGGACTGGGGTCTGATCAACGCTGCGGTACCGGCAGGCCAACTCCGCGGCGCGACGCAGACGCTAGCCGAAAAGATCGTGCAAGCGGCGAGCTCCGTCGTCGAACTCGGAAAAGCGGCCTTCTACGCGCAAATCGATTTGGATCAGGCCGCGGCATATACGTACGCAAAAGAAGTCATGAGTACGAATGCTGCTACCGAAGATGCACAAGAAGGCATGTCCGCGTTCGTGAATAAGCGGCAACCGAAATGGACCAGGTAGGCGAATTTAACAATCGCTTTACACTGGTTACGGCGGGCTAACGCTTCCTTGAATGTGGCCGATTAAGTAGATGTGACGGTCGCTGCGACCCGGGCGCTTTCAACCCGGGTTCTCGAGGTTTTGGAAGAGCTCAACGTACTGCTCGTTTCGCAAGATGCAGGCGCTGCGTTGCAATTTGCAGTGACACGTTTGCCTGAACTCTTGGATGCGGATCGCGCGTTCGTCTATCAGATTTCAAAAGATCGCAAGCGATTGATCGTCACGCATGAATCGTTTGGTGCCGAACCCTCATTGCTCGGCCTCTCGCAACCGATTGCACAATTGCCAGCGATTACCGGACAAGCCGTGCGAACCGGCAAGCAAGTCTTCATTGACAACCTCGCGCTCTTCCCGATCACTGACCGGCAACGCCGCTCGCTGCGTTTTAGCAAAGTCGTTTCAACCATCATGACGCCGTTCGGCGTCGAAAGAAAATTTGCGGGCATCCTTGCGATCGACGTTTTCAACCGCCCGCGCGTCTGGGACAAGCCGGCGCTCGACGGATGTGCGCGTATTGCGGGCCGTCTGGGTAAGACGATCGGGCTTTCTGGCCGCGGGGCGCACTTGAGTTCAGACTCTGGGGTTGTAGAAACCAAATCGGCTCAATTGACGGTGCTCGCGAATCTCTCGCAAACGTTTGCAACTGCACACGAAGTGCAGCCCGTCATCGATGCCGTCATCGATGAACTCGGGATGCTCTACGGCACGGGCGCCATTACGATCTACACAAGCGCCGAGAATTCCAGCCGCGAGATTAAAGAAGCCTTCTCAACCGGCGAGCTTCTCGTGCGCGCCAATAACGGAACGACGCGCTATGTTGTGCCGCTCGGCGTGGACGACGAAATAATCGGTGCGCTCGACCTGCAAGCGAAATCAAAACTCTCAGCAGACGACGCACAATTCTTGCAGACCGTCGCGCGTCTCTCGGGCAGTGCGCTCGCACAAGCCGAACGCTTGGAACGCTTGCAATCCGAATCGACCACCGATCGTTTGACCGGCCTGTCCAACTACCGCTCTCTGATGGAGCAATACGGTGAGGTGTTCGCGCAGGCGAAGGCATCAAAGCGCGCGCTTGCGGCGATGCTCGTCGACGTCGACGGACTGCGGCAAGTTGACTCAAAACTCGGCTACGGTATCGGTGATGACGTGCTTGAGTACGTCGCGCGCCAAATCAAAGCAACGATTCCGCCCGATGCGCTCGCCGCACGGTACGGCAACGACGAATTCATGGTGTTGCTCCCCGACACCACCGTGGAAATGGCGACGCGCACGGCTAAACGTCTGATCGAGCGCATTTCGGAAGACAGTCCG
Source organism: Vulcanimicrobiota bacterium (assembly GCA_014305015.1). Taxonomy (GTDB): domain Bacteria; phylum Vulcanimicrobiota; class Vulcanimicrobiia; order Vulcanimicrobiales; family Vulcanimicrobiaceae; genus JACRUB01. The sequence continues at coordinate 4,712 of JACRUB010000179.1, forward strand.
AGTGACTTGCCGCCGACGACCGTCAGCATCGGGATAGCCAACGCGCCCACGCATACTTCTCAAGCCGACACGCTCTTGGATCTGGCCGAGAAGGCGCTCTACGTTGCGAAATACGGCGGCCGCAATCGCGTCCACGTCGTGAGCAAAAACGTTAACGCCGAATGGGAAAAGCTTGCGATGGAGGCCCTTTTTGCGGTGCTGACGGCCAAGCAATTTTCAACTGGCCCGCAAGCGGTCGAGAAAGCGGCGGAACGTCTCGCTCAGTCGGGCAATCGCAACCTCGACATGGCTCTTGCGCTTGCTCAAGCAGTCGACGTGCGTGACAAGTACACCAGCGGACATTCGCATGCGGTTTCCAATTATTCACTCAAGCTCGCGAAGGCGCTATTTTTCGGCGAAGCGCAGCTGGAAGAAGTTCGCCTCGGAGCGCTTCTCCATGACGTCGGCAAGATCGGCACGCCCGAACACATTCTGGGTAAGAACGGTCCGCTAACGGACGAAGAGTTCGCGATCATGCGCAACCACCCCGAAGATGGTGCGCGCATTTTGGCGCCGATCCCCTCCATGCGCCGTGTCTCCTCGATCGTCGAAGCGCATCAAGAGAACTGGGACGGAAGCGGCTATCCGTTCAAATTGTCCGGCGAAGAAATCCCAAGGGCCGCCCGGATCGTTAGTATTGCAGATGCCTACCACGCAATGGTGAGCACGCGACCGTACCGCAAGGGGATGTCTGTGGATAAAGCATGCGGCATCCTCACGAATGGTGCGGGAAAACAGTGGGATGCGCGGCTCGTGGAAACTTTTGTAAAGCTTCAGGCAGGGTAGGTTTAACGCGGGAGGGGGGCCACTCGAACGCAAGAAACGGTCCCATTTCCCCGCTCTTAATTCGTGGGCTTTGCGAGCGAGTGGCCTTGCATAAAAGACGTCGCCCACACCCGGTAAAGCGCGCAAGTGCTTTACGCGACGACAGAACGGGCCTGCCTACGGCGGGCCCTTCTGGTTTTTTAGCGAAGTTCGCGCCCCGTGAATTTAGTGCAATCCCAGACGCGCTATGCCGCGGTCATACTTGTGATTGCGCTCCTGGCCGCGCTCTTTGTGGCCGTCGAGCGCATGCGTGTCGAACACCGGACGCAGCGGGTCGAAATCGCGATGGATTACAGCGATTTCCTATCTCTGGCACGGTCCTACAACTATAAGCCCGAGGCGTTTCTTGTCGAACTGCGGCGCGCGGGGCTAACCTCGCTCGCCCTCCAAGAAGAACTGGGTGCGGGCATTAACACGGGCCAGAATGCCTACGTCAGTTCGGGCGTCGGCATCCTGGATAATGCGCGGCTCTCGTCCGTTTCGGATCCGACGCTGGCAGCACTCGTGCGCAACAGAGCGATTCTGCCGGACGAAATCTATGTGCTCGTCTACGATAAAGCGACATACGGCCGGTACATGCAGCAATTACCGCTGCACTTTAGCCGAGGCAGTATCCGCGTGCTGCACGCTTCGCCGCCCTGGGTCATTGCGGTGCGCACGCAAATCGATTACTTCGGCCAGATCTCTTTAGGAATTCCGGGCGACCAATTGGCACTCGCGAAGAAACTCGGACTCTTCGTCGTGCCGCGGCTGCAGAACGACGAACGGTTGCAGGGTCCGCAAATCGCCGCGGCGTTCGATGCGCTGCGCCATCGCGCGCGCATCACGACCGTCGTTTTCTTCGGGTTGCGCAATCAGATTCTGGGTTTTCCGGACCACATTAAAGAGACCGCGGCGATCATGAACGACCGCAAACTCACGTTCGGAGCAATCGAGGTCTACGATACGACGCAGGTTCAAAAAGGCAACGACGAACTTGCGAAGCTGATGCCCGGCCGCACAGTGCGAGTTCAAGCAATCGCAAAGACCGAGCAAGATAAGCTCAAGTTCGAAGAGATTGCCGCGCGCTATCTGCTCGGTGCGCGCGAGCGCAACGTGCGTCTTGTCTACTTGCGCCCGTTCTCGCACGAGCACAATGGCCTCTCGATTGAAAAGACCAATATTGAAATGGTGAGGCAAATTGCGAGCGGCTTACGCGCGCGCGGCTTTACCGAAGGCAGTGCCGCACCAATTCCTATGTATCGCGCGGATTCGGTTGTGCCGGTCGGCGTGGTCGCGCTCGCCGTTCCATCGATTTTGCTCATACTGCTTGGTTTCTTCGGCTGGTACCGCCCATGGATGGCAGTTGCCGCATACGCAGTGACGATTCTGCTGTACGCCGGCGGGTACCTAACGCATCACGACTTGCTTGCGCGCTCCGTTCTGGCGCTCGGCGGCGCATTGTTCTTTGAAACCGCAGCCTTTGCCGTCCTCGGGCGAGCATTTACCGAACGGCCTGCAGCGACCACAGGCGAGCAGATCGTGCGCAGCCTTCGCTGGACCGCGCTTGCAACCGGCGTCGCGTTGCTCGGCGCGCTTGTCGTGATCGGGCTCATGAGCTCACCGCTCCTGATGGAAGAAATCGAGCGCTTCCGCGGGGTGAAAGCCGTGCTCGGGCTTCCGCCGTTGATTGCGCTTGCACTCTATTTTCTCACCGACCGTTTCGGGGCCAAGATCGAAGATCCGCGCGATGCGTTCAATACGCCGGTGCGCATTGGGCAGCTGGTGTTAGGCGTTGTGATTCTTGCGGCGGGCGCCCTCGTTTTGATGCGCAGCGGAAATCAAAGCGACATCTCGCCATCCGCTTTCGAACTCTCGCTGCGGTCCGGATTGACGACCGTGCTCAGCGTTCGGCCGCGCTTTAAGGAGTTTCTTGTCGGCTTTCCGCTGATGATGCTCTTGCCGACCCTGGTTCTCGCGCACCGCCGCGCGCTGGGCTGGCTGTTTGCCATCGGCATCGGTATCGGCATCGGCGATCTCGTCGATACGTTCTCGCATTTGCACACGCCCGTCTACATTTCGGTGATCCGCGTTCTCCTTGGTGCAATTATCGGATGCGCGATCGGCGCAGCGCTAGTAGCCATTTATCGACGGCTGTTTTTGCGCCCGGCATAATGCGGTTTCTGCTCAGCGGGTACTACGGCTTCGGGAATCTTGGAGATGAAGCGCTTGCGCGAGTGATTGTCGCCGAACTAAAGCAGCGATACGCCGGCTGCGAAATCGATGTACTCTCACCGCATCCCGAAGATACGGCGCGCGAATTCGGCGTTGCGTCGACGCCGCGTGCGCAACTCGCGGCTTTGCGAGAGGCGATTGCAAAAGCAGACGTTGTTATCTCAGGCGGCGGCGGTCTTTTGCAAAATGCAACGAGCACGCGCAGTTTGCTGTATTACGCAGGCATCATCCGTGCTGCAAACCGCGCGAAACGCAAGTGCATGATTTTTGCCCAGTCCATTGGACCCCTCGATTTCTTGGGGAAAACCGTCGTACGCGAATGGTGCAAAGGTACCCGCCGTGCAACCGTCCGCGATGAACGCTCGAAGAAGCTCCTTACCTCCCTGCTACAGGGGACACCGGTCGAGCAAACCGCGGACCCCGTATTCTTGTTCAAGCACGGCAAAGAACACCCCGACTTGGAGAACGAAGGCCTTGCGCCCGCGGGCGCTCCGCTCGTCGTCGTCTGCGTTCGCAAGGCCCCCGGCATCGCAGAAGGCGTCACAATCGTTGCGAACACCGTTGATTATTTGAGCGAGAAGTATGGTGCGCACGTAGCGCTGCTCCCGCTCGGTGGCACCGAAGATGCCGAAGTCTCGACGATGGTGATCCGCAAGTGCAAATCGAGCCCCACGCTCCTGCCGGTCTCGGACCTCGGACGCGCGGCGGCCGTGATTGCGCGCGCCGATGCCGTCATCGGGATGCGTCTTCATGCACTCATCTTTGCAGTTCGGTATGGCGTGCCGTTTCTCGCGATCCCCTACGATCCCAAAGTGGCCGCGCTCTGCGAAGATATCGGGTACCCACTACCTCCCCTCTGGATTCCCGGATCGAAGCGGCGCCTCGAGGAGGCCGAGATCCGGACGCTGGCCGACCGTCTGATGTCGGACCGGCAAGAACTCGCCTCGCATTTGCGCTCGGAAGCCGTTCGTATGCGCGCCCTCGCGGCGCGTAATTTTGAAGTCCTGGACGAGTTGGTTCGGGAGTAACGCGGCGCCCGGGCTTCGAACGTGGGGGATTCCAAATGAGTGAAGCACCCACCAAGCGCGATTACCGCGACACCTTAAATTTGCCGGCCACCGCATTTCCGATGCGCGCGGATTTGCCGAAGCGCGAGCCGGATCGCATCAAGTGGTGGCAAGAGCACGGGACCTATCAGCGGCGCCTCAAAGCAAATGAAGGCAATCCGCCGTGGATTCTGCACGACGGTCCGCCGTATGCGAACGGCAATCTGCACATGGGACATCTGCTCGGCATGGTGCTCAAAGATATCTTCGTGAAGATTGCTCTGCTGGATGGCCGTTGGGCAAAATTTATTCCCGGTTGGGATATGCACGGGTTACCGATTGAACTCGACACGCTCAAGCATTTGAAGATCCAGGATTTCCACGATGTTGACCCGCTGGAATTGCGTGCCAAGTGCAAGGAACGCGCGCTGCACTGGCTCGACGTTCAACGCGCAACGCGCATGCGCATGGGCAACTTTGGCGAGTGGAAACACCCGTACCGCACGATCGATCCCGAATTCGAAGCGACCATCGTCGAAGCACTGGCCGATCTCGCACAGGCCAATCAAATTTACAAGGGCCTGCGTTCGACGCTGTGGTGCATTCATGATGAAACTGCGCTTGCCGAAGCGGAAATCGAATACGAAAATAAAATCTCGCCCTCCATTTACGTTGGGTTTCCTGCGAACGATGCGCAGCGCGCCGACATTCTCCAACGCTTCGGCGTGGAAGACACGGGCAAGTCGCTCTCCGTCGCGATCTGGACGACAACGCCGTGGACGCTGCCGGCTAACGTTGCCATCGCGCTCAAGCCGGATGCCACCTATGGTCTCTACGAGCACGACGGACAGCTGTTCATACTCGCAACCGATCTGCACGACGCCGTTGCACAGATCGTCGGGTGGGAACCGGCGCGCGCGCGTGCGACAATCCCAGGTGAGAAGCTCGAGGGCGCTGCCGTACGCCATCCGTTCCTCGATCGTGATTCGCTCATCGTGCTGGCCGGCTATGTCGATTTGGAAACGGGTACGGGTGCCGTGCATACTGCACCGGGGCACGGGGCCGACGACTTTGAAACCGGACTCAAATACAATTTGCCGGTGGTCATGCCGGTCGATGCGCGCGGACACTTTACCGCCGAGGCGGGACCGTACACGGGCATGCAAGTCTTTGCGGCCAATCCGAAGATCATCGCCGATTTGCGGACCAGCAGTGCTCTGCTCTCGGCGACGGAGTTCGAACACTCCTATCCGCACTGTTGGCGTTGCCATAATCCCGTCATCTTTCGCGCGACCGCTCAGTGGTTTATCGCGATGGACCAGAATCGCTTGCGTGCCCGCACGATTGAAGCCATCAAGGACGTGAAATGGACGCCCGGCTGGGGCGAATTCCGCATCACGCAGATGCTCGAGAATCATCCCGAGTGGTGCATCTCGCGCCAGCGCACCTGGGGAACGCCGATTCCGGCGTTGATTTGCCTCGATTGCAACGAGTCGATTCTCGATGCCGAAGTCGCCCGGCTAGCGGCCAAACACTTTCGCGCGCATGGCGCCGATTCGTGGTATCGCGATGAAGTCTCAACGTTTTTGCCGGCTGGGTTTCGTTGCCCGAAATGCCGCGGCACGCGTTTTGAAAAAGAGAAGAACATCGTCGACATCTGGTTTGAATCCGGCGTGACACATCTCGCCGTCCTCGGGAAGAACGGCATTCCGTGGCCGGCCGACGTCGTACTCGAAGGTGGCGATCAGTACCGCGGATGGTTCCGCAGCTCGATCATTACCGGCGTTGCCATCAAAGGCGGCGCGCCCTACAAACACGTCGTGAAAAACGGCTGGGTCAACGATCCCGAAGGCAAAGCGATGTCGAAGTCTATCGGCAATTACTACGGCGCGGAAGAAGCGATGGCAAAATTCGGCGCCGACGTATTGCGCTTGTGGTCGGCTTCGGTTGAATCTGTCGATGACGTGCGGTTCGGCGATGAGATCGTGTCCCAAGTGAGCCTCGTCTACCGGAACATTCGCAACCGCGTGCGCTTTATGATCTCG
>JACRUB010000141.1 GCA_014305015.1 Vulcanimicrobiota bacterium
TACCGGGGCCGCTCTTTGAGCGGCCCTCGGCATTTTCGTTAGCGGCGGCGGGGCTTTTTCGGCGGCCGGTCTTCGGCGCGGCACACGGTTAGTTCTTTACCGTCGATCACGAACTGGTGAAAGACTTGAATCGCGCTGTGCGCGGTTTGATCGCTCGCCACTTCCACATAGGCAAAGCCTTTTTTGCGGCGCGTGCGGCGGTCGCGTGGAAAGACGACGCCTTCGTCGGTCACGCCGAACTGTTTGAAGAGCGCGATCAAATCTTCTTTGGTTGCGTCGCGCGGATAGCCGGCGACAAAGAGGCGGATCATCGAGTAGTCCCTGCAAGTGCGGCATCACGAAATGGTGCCCAGCGTTTGTCCGCGATGGCTTGGCGCGCTTCCTCCATGAGTTCGTTAAGAACGTACACATTGTGATAGGAAAGCAGTTGCGGACCGAGCATCTCATTGGCCCGGAAGAGATGCGAGAGATAGGCGCGTGAAAACGTCGTGCAGACCATACACGGGCAGCGCGCTTCCAGCGGCCCGAAATCCCGGGTGAATACCGCGTTGCGAATGCTGAGATCGCCGCTGCGCGTAATGGCACGCCCGTTGCGGCCGCACCGCGTGGGGTAGACGCAATCGAACATGTCGACGCCGCAGTCAACCGCCATGACCAAATCGCGAACGGTCCCAACACCCATGAGGTAGCGTGGTTTCTCCGCCGGCAAAAGGGCCGCGGAGGACCGCGCAAACTTATACATGTCATCGCGGGTCTCGCCGACGGAAAGTCCACCAATCGCATAGCCGGGAAAATCCAACTCGACAATGTCGCGAGCGCTGCGATCGCGCAGCGATTCATTGAGGCCGCCCTGCATGATCGCAAACACGAGCGTCTCCGGTCGTTTGTGCGCCGCTTTCGAGCGCTGCGCCCAGTGTGTGGTCAGCTCAACCGAGGCTTCCAACTCTTTTTGGTCTGCGGGCAACTTCACGCAAACGTCGAGCACCATTGCAATATCGACGCCGAGTGCCTCTTGGAACTCGATGACATTCTCCGGGGTGAAGGTGTGCACGCTCCCATCAATGTGTGATGAAAACGTCACGCCGTCGCGCTCGAGTTTGCGCCGTGACTCGAGGCTAAAGACTTGAAAACCGCCACTATCGGTAAGTATCGGTCCCGGCCACTGCATGAAGTGATGCAAGCCCCCGGCCGCAACGATCGTATCGCGTCCGGGACGCATCCACAAGTGATATGTATTGGCGAGAATGATTTGCGATTTAATTTCGCGCAGGTCGCGCGGCGTTAAGCCTTTGACGGTTGCTGCGGTACCCACGGGCATGAAGGTCGGCGTTTGCACTGTTCCATGCGCGAGCTGCAGGCTGCCGCGGCGCGCGCTTCCGTCTTGCGCTAGAAGATCAAAGCTTCCCATGCAGCATTGCCTTGGTTGCAAGATACTCACCTGGTGGTGAGACTTCAAAAGCTAAATCTTCGCGCGTGCGTGGATGGCGGAACGCCAGCTTCCATGCATGCAGTGCTTGGCCCGGAAGCGGAAAACGGCGATCGATCTTTCCATAGACCGGATCGTTGACGATCGGGTGGCCCATGGCCGACATGTGCACGCGAATTTGGTGCGTGCGTCCGGTCTCCAAGCGGAAGACGAGTTCGCTTGCATTGTAGAGCCGCTCGCGCAATTCAAAATGCGTGATCGACGGTTTGCCTTCGGGTGTAATCGTGTATTTCAAACGGTTGTGTGGATCACGGCCGATCGCGCCGTCGACGGTTCCGCGCGGATGCTGCAAAAAGCCCCACGCAAGACCCAGATATTCACGCTGAATATAGCGTTTCTTCATGGCTTTGCCGAGCGCGCTGAGTGACTCCGTCGTTTTTGCGACGACAAGGAGGCCTGAGGTATCCCGGTCTAAGCGGTGCACGAGACCGGGCCGGAGCGCTTCACCCGGAAGTGAGCTCACATGCGCGAGTAAAGCATTCACGAGCGTTCCGCTCGTCGATCCATGCGCGGGATGGGTCGTCATCCCGGCCGGTTTGTTGATGACCATGAGATCGTCGTCTTCGTAGACGATCGGAACGTCGATCTCTTCAGGCTCGGCAATGATTTCAGCGCGGTCTTGCAGCGCGTACTCGATCTCATCGCCGTCGTTCAATGGAGTTGAGCCTTTTACGGCTGCACCATTGACGAGCACGTCGCCGCGTTTTACCGCTTCGGTGACGATCGAGCGGGGAGCGCCGGCGAGTCGCGCGACCAAGAGGTCCGCTCGCAGGCCCGCTTCCTCAGGCTTTACGACGTGATGAGGCAAGTGACGACAGTATGAGCAGGATAACGCCGGTAGTGATGCATGAATCCGCGACGTTAAACACGTTTGGCCAGATGCGATAGAAATCGATGAAGTCGATGACAAACTTAAAATGCACGCGGTCGATGATGTTTCCGATTGCGCCGCCCAAGATCAACCCAAAGGCAATGCGCACGACGCGCGACTTGCTTGCGGCATCGCGAAAAGAAAACCAAAAAATGGCGAGCACGACGAGTGCCATCGCGATGAGCAGAACGGGCGAGCTTCCGAAGAGGCCGAACGCGCCATGCTGATTCTGCTCGAACGTCCATTTTAAGACGGGTGGAATGACGATTCGGCTCTCGCCCGGCAAGAAATGTGTGAGAATCCAGTGCTTGGAGAGTTGATCGGCCAGAAGCACCACCGCCGCGACGGAAAGAAAAACGGTGGCGTCAGAGCTTCGGTTGCGGTATGTACTGATAGAACCAGCCTGCAATTCTGACAAAAGAGTCGGTAAGTAAGATGATGCCGACGGCGATCAAGATCAGTCCGGCAATAAATTCAATGGTCGGGAGGAAGCGCTTGATACGATTGAGTGCGGCCAGCGAACGGTTGAAAGCCGCGGCCACAAGGAAGAACGGAACCGCGAGGCCCGCGGAATACGCGAGCATGTAGCCCGTGGCCTGGAGCGTATGCTGCTGCGATGCGACCAGCAAAATAGCGGAGAGAATCGGACCGATGCACGGCGACCAGCCCGCCGCGAAAGCGATGCCGACGACGAGGGAGGCCACGTATGAGCGGTTCACGCTGCGGAATTGCGGGCGCTTGTCCATCATCAAAAATGGAATCTTGAAGACGCCCATCATGTTGAGGCCCAAGATGATGATGATGACGCCGCCGATTCGAGCGATCCACAGCTTATTGGCTGCTAAGACGCCGCCGGCCGCACTTGCAAAGACGCCGAGAATCACGAAGACGAGCGTGAATCCCAGAATGAAGGCGACGGAGTGCCCCATGACGCGGGCGCGCGCTGCAGAGGTCTGATCGCCCTTGAGTTCTTCGACCGTGGACCCCGTAAGAAAGGACATATAAGCCGGGACCAGCGGGAGGACGCACGGTGAGATGAAGGAAACGAGGCCCGCCAAGAAGGCCGTCAAGACATTGAGCTGAGGGGTGACCACGACTCCCAATGTACGACGGCTATATGAGCAAACCCCCATGTTGTTAAAACAACATGGGGCCCCAGTTTTAAAAGGCGCTCCGCAGGCTGCGCGCCCCCCATACGCAAAGCGAATGGGGCCCCCGGTCTTCAGTAGAGAGGATTTCCTTTTGGAGCATTGGTTCCGGTACCCGAATATCGATCCGATTGCGTTCCATTTGGGGCCCATTTCCGTGCATTGGTACGGGATCTCGTACCTGGTGGGTTTCGTGGCGGTCTATCTGTGGATGAGCCGTCCCGAGGGCAAACGCCGCCTCGGCCTTACCAACGACCAAATTCAAGATTTCCTCATGTACGCGCTCGTCGGCGTGTTAGTCGGCGGCCGCACGTTTTTCGTCATCAACGACATCATCAGCAAGCATAATTCGGCCGAGTACTTCGCCCACCCGATCAATTTTATTGCGGTCTGGAACGGCGGAATGGCCTTTCACGGCGGCCTGGTCGGCGTCGTTATTGCGATCCTGCTCTTCGTGCGCAAGCATCCCGGCCTTACGTACGCGGTGCTGGGCGATGAAGTCGTGGTGCTCTTGCCCGTCGGCATCGCGCTTACGCGCATCGTCAACTTCATCAATGATGAATTGCCGGGCCGCATCTGCAATCCGGACCACCCATACTGCATCGCCTTCCCGAACTATCCAGACGGGTACCGCTATCCGTCGCAGATCTTCGAGTGCATCCTCGATATCCTCACGCTGCCGGTGATCTATATTCTCTATCGCAGGCGCCCACCGGACGGCGTAGTCGGCTGGACCTGGTTTACGCTCTACGGTATCACACGCTCCGTCGCTGAAATCTGGCGGCAAACGGATTTTAGCTTCCACGGAATAACGGGGGGTCAGATCTACGCGTTGCCGATGATCGTCATCGGCGGGATCATGACGGTGGTCTGTTATCGCCGCGGCATCCGCACCGAAACTAGGAACGAAGCCTCTAAAAACTGAAGAAGACTGTCCATGGAGCTCGAGCTGCGTGGGCGGTATCGCGCGTTGAATGCTGAGCTCGCCGACGTAGTACGCGCGGCGGGGCGCTCAAACGTCCCTACGGTGGTCGCCGTTACCAAGACGCAGCCGCGCAGTGCCGTGCTCGAAGCCATCGACGCCGGCATTCGAGACATCGGCGAAAATTATTACCAAGAAGCACGAGGAAAACTCGCCGGCCTCCCACCGGTTCGTAAACATTTCCTGGGCCACGTGCAAACGAATAAGGCTAAGGGGATCGTTGAAGAGTTTGACATGGTGCAAACCGTCGATCGCCTGGATGCAGGCCGCGCCCTGGCAAAGGCCGCTCGCGGTCTTGGCAAGACGCTGCCGGTGCTCGTGCAGATCAATATTTCGCCTACGGAGCGCTACGGAGCAGATCCCGCCGAAGCCGAGCGGCTGGCCGATCAATTACGACAAGAAGGGCTGCAAGTCGACGGACTCATGGCCATCGGCCCGAATTCTACGGATCAGAGCGAAGTGCGGCGTGCGTTCGAACGGGCGGCGCAGGCGTTTTCGCGGGTCGGCGGTTCAACGCTCTCGCTCGGAATGTCGGGTGACTGGCGCGAAGCCGTCCGCTGCGGCTCAACGATGATAAGGGTGGGAACAAGCTTATTCGGCCCGCGCGCCGCAAAGGCAAAGTGAGGGACCAGAAATGAGCAGTATGTTTAGCAAGATTGGTTCGTTCTTCTCAATACGCGACGAAGACGACGACGAGCTCTACGAAGAGCAGCCCGGCGGACCGCGCAACGTGGTGCCGCTTTCCAACGCAGGGCGCCGTGGCGGTACGGAGGTCAGCGTGTATGCGCCGCGTTCGTTCGGGGACGTCTGCGAGATTGCCGATGCATTGCGCAACCGGCAAGTGGTAATCGTCAATCTGCAAAATGCCGACCGAACGCTGCTCCAACGCGTGGTCGATTTTACTTCGGGTGTAGCCTATACGCTCGATGGGAAGATTCAAAAACTCGCCGAGGCGATCTACCTCGTCGTGCCTGCGGGGGTCGTTGTTAATTCTGCGGGCTTGCGCGATTCAATGATGAATGACGGCGCACTCGACTTCATGGCTAACAGGGGATAATGATGCAGAAAATTGCGCCGGTCGATATTCAACACAAGACCTTCAAGAAGGCCCTTCAGGGCTACGATCGCTCCGAAGTTGACCAATTTCTCGACGACGTCATCGAGACGCTGGAAGACGATGCTCAGGCCAATGCCGCACTGCAGGCAGAGATCGCCGATCTGCGCGAACGCATCAGCCATTTTAAATCGATGGAAGAGTCGCTGCAAAATACCTTGCTTTTGGCGCAGCGCACGGCTGATGAAGTAAAAGCCTCCGCACATAAAGAGGCCGATCTCATCCGCCAAGAAGCCAAAATGTCTGCCGAACGCGAGATCGCATCACATGGCGATATGGCTGCCGACGCGCGGCGCGACGCGCAGCGCGCGATTGAGGCAGCCGAGAGAGCCAAGAGTGAGTTGCGCAGCTTGCTGATGACGCACATGTCGCTTCTGGAGAAAACGTCCTCGCCGATGCCCTCGCCGCCGGTACGTGATGAAGTCAGCGGCGACACGGAACGCGTGGAAGTGCAAACCGACCGGATAACTGTGTACTAAAGTATGCACAAGCCCGTGCAGCGCAAACCGGTTCAACTCTTCGGAGTTGTTTCCGCGGAGCTTGCGGGCCGCCGGTTCATCGCCGATGGAAAGACCTGCAGTGCGGTCGCCTATGGAAATCTTGCACTCGTTATTCGTGACATCGATCTGGCTGAGTGGAATCCTGCGGATAGCGCGTGGATGTCGCATCAAGCGAGCGTTCATCAACGTGTACTCGAACGCGCAATGCATGTGGGCACCGTTGTCCCCGCGCGTCTTTGCACCGTCTTCGAGCACCGTGATGAGCTTGACGAACTGGTGCGCAGCAACGGGGATCATTGGCGTAAAGCCCTCGCGCGGCTTGCCGGAAAACAAGAATGGTGCTTGCACGTGTACGGCGGGCCGCATGTAGCATCGCACCACGAGCCATATCTCATGCGCGTCGCAGCATCGGCGACGCAGGCGCAACCGGCCTTTGAAGGTCCGGCCGCAGAACACCTTGCGGAACTTTGGAAAGCGTGCGGTACGCTCGCATCGGGTTCGCGCCGGATCGAGCCGCTTGAAAATCCTCACTATATTTTAGGCGGCACATTCTTATTGCGCCGGGCACGGTTGCGTCAGTTTCGCGCTGCGTTGATGAGATATGCCGTCGCTGCGCGCGAACTGGGTTTGACGTACTATCTCGACGGCCCCCATCCGCCGTTTACGTTCGTCTAACAATCTTTTGTCATGCTGAGCGGACATTGTCACCCTGAGGTTACTTTGTCACCCTGAGCTTGTCGAAGGGCGTCGAAGCAAAGCATCCACGTCGTCACAGCCGACGCTTGCTTTTCGTTATCAGCAGTACCATGAGAAAACACACGTACTTAGCCACTGGATTGGCACTACTGCTTCTACTCACTCCCTTCGCTTCTGTGAATGCCGAAACAGCGGATCAATCGGTCCTAACAAACTACGAAACGGAAATGGCACCTCTCTTTCCTGCGCCAGGCGCGGGCGTGTATGCCGGTACCTTGCGCTTAACGATTAATCCCAATGGAATCGTGCAAGGATCCTATCAAACAGCGGATGGCGCAATTGAGCCGGTTGCAGGCGGAAAGAACGGAAATGCAATCTGGTTCTCGATCGGAGAATCCGGTAACCTTCGCGTCAACGCTAATCTCGCCGGTGCGGATCTCGTCGGCAGCGCTCGGGATGGCACCATGTCCGAGGAGATGAGTTTCACGGCTAAACCTAGCAAATAGCAACCGCCTTAGGAAACGGCGCTCTAAAAGTCCGATGATGGATCGGACTTTTGCATTTCCCGGGGCATCGAGCCGTCTTTCGTCGTATAGTCGCGGCGATATGAGTACGATTGCCGTTTTAGCCGGCGATGGAATCGGCCCGGAAGTAACGCACGCTGCGTTAGGCGTTCTGCAAACAGTTCGGCCGGATCTCGAGTATATTGAAGCGTCCGTCGGCGCGTCGGCACTCAAGGCTGGACTGCCGGCGCTCCCCGATGAGACGCGCGCCCTCTGCGATCGCAGCGCCGCAATTCTTTTCGGCGCCGTCGGGCTTCCGGAATACGAAGGCCGTTCGCTCCAAGAACGGCCCGAGTACGCGCTGTTCATTCTGCGCCGCGATTACGAACTCTATGCAAATATCCGTCCGGTGCAAGTCTTTGCTGGTTTGGAAGATGCCTCGAGTCTAAAGCCGGAACTCGTGCGGGGCCTCGATCTCGTGGTGATTCGCGAGCTCACCGGCGGCATCTATTTCGGCCTGCCGAAAGAGACGCGGGTGATCGACGGCGTCGAAACGGCAATCGACACGATGATCTACCGTCCGCCCGAAGTGGAGCGCATCGCGCGGGTGGCCTTCGAGCTCGCGCGCAAGCGCCGTGGTCTCGTTACCTCGGTCGATAAACAAAATATTCTTGAAACATCGCGGCTTTGGCGGCGCGTCGTCGATACGGTTGCAAAAGAGTATCCGGACGTCCGTCTCGAGCATTTGCTCGTGGACAACGCGGCCATGCAACTCGTAAAGGCACCGAAGGCGTTTGATGTGCTGCTTACCGAGAACATGTTCGGAGACATCCTTTCGGATGAAGCCGCGATTCTCACGGGTTCTATCGGCAATCTTCCCAGCGCAAGCCTCGGCGCCCGCGGTACGCCCGGCAAGCGGTTTGGGCTCTACGAGCCGATCAGCGGAAGCGCGCCGGATATTGCCGGCAAGGGCATCGCGAATCCGGTTGCAGCAATTCTCTCTGCGGCCATGCTGCTGCGGCACAGTTTGGATGATGAACCGGGCGCGAGGAAAATCGAAGCAGCCGTCAGCACGGCGATTGTTAATGGTGCTCGTACCGCGGATATTGTTCGGGTTGGCGAGAAATCGCTTTCGACGCTTGAATTTACGGAACGGGTACTAACGTTCTGCTAGGCTAGACGTGCTTCTGCAGCTGGGCCATTTCTTGTCCGTAATAGTTTTGAAAAATGACGCGTAACGTGGCATGCTGCCGCAGATGATCGCTTTTCCAGGCACCAGCCCACGTATTTAGGAGTTCCGATTTCATCGCGGCCTCCACGCTGTCGTCCAGCTGGCTGTACTTTTCCGTGTCTGCAAAAACGACGAGAGTGGTACCCTTTATGTCGAACCCGCTTAGGATCTGCTGCTTCTTGTATTTCTCGACAACAGGAGCCATGCGAGTAGTCTCGCCCGCTGCCGCCGCGCCGCCAGCGATTTGTTTGGCGCCGTTCGAGCCGCACGCGCAGAGAGCGGTAAGCGCAAGGACGCTAAGCCATCGAAAGGACATCGTCCGTAGATTCATAGTTCTCCGTTACAATGCGGTAGCGGCCCTCGGCCTGGGCCCGATAAATGCGTTGTCTGCCGAATCGCACGCCCCTGGGATTCGCGGTCGCCCTCTCGCAATCCGTCGTTAACATCACTGCAATGGGTACGTTCTAGAATTGCGCCATGGATGGAATCGGATGGGCCGCAAGCGCGATGATTGCTGCCCGAAGCCGCCTAGAAATCGCAACCGGCAACCTTGCAAACACGTCCACCGACGGTTTTCGAAAACACGTTGCATACGGAGTCTTAACACAATCCGGAGCGCGAATCGCAGCACAGGTGTCCTCCGAACAAGGCGCGTTGCGGCGCACGGGACGTCCCTTTGATTTGGCGCTCGCGGGTCCGGGCGCATTCACAGTCGTCGACGGGCGCGGTATCAGCACGAAAACCCGGGACGGCTCGTTCTCGCGCGATCGTTACGGCGCACTCTGTGACTATGCGGGACGGCGGCTCGCCGGTACGCGTGGCATTATTCGTATGCCGGAGGGCGCGGCGATTTCTTCGGACGGCGCGATTCGCAAAGACGGCGTCATATTCGATCGCTTGCCTTTGCAACCTGGTACATCGGTCCAGCCCGGCTTTCTCGAGAGTTCAAACGTGAATTCAATTGCAGAAATGGTCGATCTGCTCGGCGCACAGCGCTCATTTGAAAGCGCGCAAAAGGTTATGAGCGCGATCGATGCCGTCGATCAGAAGACAAGCAACGAAATTGCGAGGTTGAAATAATGAATCGAGCCCTCTTTGCATCGGCCACCGGAATGGCTGCGCAGCAAACCAACCTCGACGTTATCTCGAACAATCTGGCCAATGCCGATGTGGCCGGCTTCAAAGGCGCGGCCGCCTCGTTTACCGAGATCGCCGCACCTGGCCGCTTGGGCCTCGGCACGGCCTCGCTCGGAACGCATACGGTCTTCGCACAGGGCAAGCTGTGCAAGAGCGGCGGTCCGTTGGATGTTGCAATCGACGGCGCGGGATTTTTCGCGCTCACGGATGGGAAAGGTCGCCATGCCTACACGCGCGATGGAGAATTCTCCCGGGCGCCGGATGGCTCATTGCGCAACGCGCAGGGCTGGCGTCTCGAGGGCATACGAGTGCCGGCCGATGCAGTGAGCGTCCTCGTCGGCGAAGACGGCACGGTAACGGCCAAGCTGCAAAACGGAGAACGTCCGTGCGGTCGCGTCAAGCTCACCACCTTCGCCGCGCCGGAGCGTCTGGATGCTCTTGGCGGCACGCTGTTTGCGGCTTCGCGCGCAGCCGGATCCGCACACGTCATCACTCCCTCAGAGGGCGGGCCGAAAATTCGCTTCGGAATGCTCGAGCAATCCAACGTTTCCATCGTCGAGTCGATGATGCAAATTCTCGCAGCGCAGCGGGCGTATGAAGCAAATGCTAAAGGCGTGCAAGCGGCCGATGAAATGCTGCGCATCGCCAACAATCTGAACCGTGGATAGACTTACCGCAGCGCAAGCCGGCGCACAATTCGAAGGCATGCTCCTGCAGCAAATGCTCTCGCCCCTCGAGCGGTCGCTCGGCCAAGGAGGATCGATTGTAATGGCTCCACTGGCCCAATCGATAGCGGCGCATGATACCGGTGGCTTCGGCTCCGTTCTGGCCGCGCTTTTTGAGAAACACGATGCAACATAGAGAATCTCAGATTCGCGAGTTGTTCCCCATGGTAAAAAAGATTGCGCGGCGGGTAAGCCGCATGGTTCCCGGCACGGACGTCGACGATTTGGTGGGCGAAGGTTCGGTCGGACTGATTCGCGCGGTCGATTCATTTGACCCGATGCGCGGGCCAAGTATCGAGCAATATGCCAGCCGTATCGTTGCAGGTGCGATGCTCAACGGCATCCGCCGGCTGGATCCGGTTTCGGAACGCGTGCGCCGCGATGATCGCGAAGCAGAACGCGAACGCTACGCGTTGGCGACAGAGTTCGGTCAGTTACCCTCGCTCCTGGAGATGGAGAAGCGCCGCCCGGGTC
>JACRUB010000050.1 GCA_014305015.1 Vulcanimicrobiota bacterium
TCCAAAATCGTAAAACGTCGCGGGCGGAATGTGGTGGAATATCTCGGGACTAAAAGCGTAAATGCCGGTGTTCGCCAGCTTCGATTGTTCCGTGCCCTTTGGTGGCTTCTCTTGGAATCCCGTGATGCGTCCGATTTCATCCACGACCACAACGCCATATTGATCGACTTCCTCACGCTTGACCAAACCGATTGTGGCGATCGCGCCGTTTTTTTGATGGAAGTGCATGAGTTCATCGAGCGGTAGATCGGTGAGGTCGTCGCACCCCACGACGAAGAAGTTGTCTCCGGCAAGAAAAGACTCCATCGCTTTTACCGAGCCCGCGCTTCCCATCAACACGTCCTCGTGCAAATACGTGAGCTTTACTCCATACTGGGAGCCGTCGCCGAGCGTTTCCAGTATCTGATCCGCTAAGTAATGGACGTTGATTGCAATCTCAGTGCAGCCATACTCGTGAAGATACCGGATTAAGTGCACGGCATTTGGGATGCCCGCAACAGGCACGAGCGGTTTTGGAACCTGTTTCGTGAGTGGATAGAGCCGCGTGCTCATACCGCCCGCCAAGATCATCGCTCTCATGCGTTTGCCGTTCCAGTGCCCACGCGGCGGCGTAACATATCAATAAAAACCAGCCATACGAAATACGGCAGCGCCAACTGGCGGCGCCAACGATGCGGTTCGCGATAAAGACGGTAGAGCCACTCGAGGCCGAAACGACGCCAACTCTCGGGTGCCCGTTCGACCTTCCCACTCAGGACATCCAAAGAGCCGCCGACTCCCATCGCAGCACCGCAGCCGGTGGCCGCGAGGTGTTCGGCTATCCAAAACTCTTGGCGCGGAAAACCTAACCCCACAAACAACAAATCGGCGTTGCTAGCCTTAATCGCCGCGGCAATCGCCGGAGAATCGTCCAGCTGAAAATAGCCGTGTTGCGTGCCGCGAATGCGTAGCGCCGGAAACGTTCGTTGCAAAACCCGAGCGGCATCATCGGCCACTCCGGGCGCGCCGCCCAGCAAGTAGATGCCGAGGGCATCCGGCTCCGCCGCAGAGCAGATTCTGGCGATGAGGTCTACCCCGGTAACACGATCGCGTAGATGGGAACCCTGCGCCTTTGCGGCCAGCAGCAGTCCGATCGCGTCGCAGAGCGAGAGCGCAGCATTATTGATAATGCTGCGAAAGGCAGCATCGCGTTGCGCATGTACAACCATTTCCGTTCCGAGCGTTACGATTTGCACCCCTGCTTTGGCCTTTGCGAACTCGATGATGCGAGAACTCGAGGCTTCTGCGTCGATGTCATCGAGCTTGCAGCCAAGAACTGTTAAACTCAAACTGCGACTGCGCTTTCCTTAAAACGCATAATCGCGGCCAGCACATCGGCCTTGAGCGCATCCGGCATCGGCCCCAGCGGTAAACGTGTCTCACCTGTGCCAAAACCCGCCTGACTCATCGCCCACTTTACCGGAATCGGGCTTGTCGTTGAAAAGAGCGCTTTGAAGAGGGGTACTAAATCGAGGCCGATGCGCGTTGCTTCGGCGGTGCGCCCTTGTTGCATCGCATCCAGCATCGCGAGAAATTCACGCGAACAGAAATGCGATGCGACCCCTACGATGCCGTCAGCACCCAGTGCCAACGAGGCCAAAAAGAGATGATCGTCGCCGCAGAAAAACGTGAAGCCCTTCGGCCGGGAGCGCAAAATATCGGCGAACTGTGCGATATCGCCGCTGGATTCTTTCACGCCCACGATGTTGTGATGGCGGTTCGCGAGTTCTAGGAGCGTCGATGGTAGCATATTCGCGCCGGTGCGACCGGGAATATTATAGATAATGATCGGAAGGGTGGTGGCCTGTGCGATCGCGCCGAAGTGGCCGAGCATTCCGTCTTGTGTGGGTTTATTGTAGAACGGAACAACCGCTAGAATTCCATCCGCACCGGTCGCTTCGGCTTGTTTTGTAAGTTCCGCCGAAGCCCGCGTATCGTTGCCGCCGGTATTGGCGACAACCGCCGCCCGGTCGCCAACCGCTTTCTTTACCGCTTCGAAGAGACGCAAACGCTCCCCGGTGGCAAGGGTCGGGCCTTCGCCCGTCGTACCGGCGACGACCAATCCGTCGTTTCCGCGATCCACAAGCCACGTCGCAATTCGACCGGCCTCTTTATAATCGACCTCGCCGCTTTGGTCAAACGGCGTGATCATCGCCGTAACAATGCTCCCAAGTTTCATGCGGACTCTCCTTGATCGAGTTGAAAATAATCGTGGACCGCTTGTTCGGCAGTGCGTACGTCTTTCTCCGGAACGACGATTGAAATGGTGATATTACTATCGGTGCAATGAATGATTTCCACATTGGCGGCCGAGAGAGCCTGGACGATCCGGTACATGACGCCCGGCGCGCCGCGCATGCCGGCGCCGACGATTGAGATCTTCCCGCAGTGCTCGCGCATGCGAACAGCCATGTTGAGGTCGGTCAGCAAGGCGCGCACGGTCGCACCGTCGTCGGGGTTTACTACAAAGAAGACGCCTGCCGAATTGATGTTGATTTGGTCCAATGAAACGCCCGCGTCGGCAAGGCGTTGAAACATCATGAGCTCTAGCTCCATCCGCGAGCCCTGGTCTTCCAAATCGCCGCGAATAATTCGCACGAAGGTCAATTGACCGGCCGATGTCACACCGGTGACCGGCTTATGATGTTTGACGTTCTCCTCAACGATGGTTCCGAGGTCGCTCTCGAGTCCGCGAATCGCGTACGGGGTTTGCGTCGCACGAGCAAACTCCGCGGCTTTGGAATGCATCACCTTGGCACCGTGCTCGGCGAGTTCGCTCATCTCCAGCAGCTGCGCGCGTTCGATTGTCCGTGCGCCGTCGACGCGGCGCGGATCGCCGGACATCGCCCCGCTGACATCGGTGTAGATATCGATTCGTTCCGCGCCTAGTGCGTGACCGAGCGCAATTGCGCTCAGATCGGTGCCGCCGCGGCCAAGCGTGGTAATGTCGCCCGCCATCGTCATACCTTGAAATCCGGCGATAACGGGGATGACGCCCTTTTCTAGCAGATCGCACACGCGTTCCGGCGCTACCCGCACTATTTTCGCATCACCGAATTGCGCGTCGGTAAGGATACCCGCTTGCGCACCGGTAAGGGCGCGCGCCGGACTTCCGTTCTGTGTCAGTAATTCCGCGAACGCAGCAGCGGAAATCAGCTCGCCGCACGCCAGCAACATATCCGTATTGGCATTTGGTTTCGAAGTGTTCGGGGTGATGGAGATGAGCGTATCTGTCGCGTACGGCTCGGGAGGACGGCCCATCGCGGAGCACACAACGACCGTTGCGAAGCCGCGCTCGGTTGACTCTTGCACGCGTTGGCGCGCAATTTCACGAACTTCCGGCGTGGCGAGCGACGTGCCGCCGAATTTCAAAATCGCGATTTCGCGAGCGGCCGTCATGAGGCGTGCACCATGCCGCGTTCGAGCAGCAGTTCTAAAATCTGCACACCGTTGGTGGCAGCGCCTTTGCGGACTTGATCGCCGCACACCCACATCGAGAAATGCGTTCCGGATTCGTCTTCGGCGCGTAGGCGCGCAACGTGCACGTCGTCCGTTCCCTCAACATCCCGCGGCGTCACAATACCTTCGCGATGGAACACGATCCCCGGTGCTTTCTCGAAGGCCTCAGAGAGCTCATCGAGCGAAGCGCGGCGCTCGGTCTGGAAGAAAACGGCTTCCGAATGCGCATAACGCACGGGGACGCGCACCGCGATAACGGAGATCGGCAGTGTCTCGAGCCCAAGAATTTTGCGTGTCTCCGCGCGCACTTTACTTTCTTCCGTCGCATAGCCGTCTGGCCCGATCGAGCCGATCTGCGGAATGACGTTGTGCGCAATCGGTGCGGCGAACGCCTTTGCTTCCGGTTCCGGCTTCGCGCTCAGCACGGCGGTTTCGCCTGCCAGCAATTCCTCGACACCCGCGCGGCCGGCACCACTTACGGCTTGATAGGTGGCGACCTGAACGGCACGCAGCCGCACGCTATTGCGAATAGGAGCGAGCGCAACACACAGCACGATTGCGGTGCAATTTGCTACCGGAAAGATGCGCTGGCCGGCTCTGAGCGCGTTTGCGTTGACCTCGGGGACCAAAAGCGCGATGCCGGATTGCAAACGGAAGGTGGCGCTATTATCGATCACGATATTGCCGCGCGCCGCGATCGGCGGCGCAAAAGTACCGCTGGCCTCTTCGCTGCTCGCGAAAATCACCGCATCGTAGCCCTGGAGACGTTCTTGCGTCGTTTCGAGGACATCGAGCGTCTCGCCGCGGAATTGCACCGCGCCTTTGCGATCGCGTGAGGCAAAAGCCCCGAGACGGGCAATAGGTACTTGGCGTTCTTCGAGAACGCGCAAAGTTGCCTCGCCCACAATGCCGGTCGCGCCGACGAGCGCAATCTTCATTGAAGTTTTTCCTCGATTAGCGAATCCAGCCCGATAGTCAGACCCTTTTGGCTGCGTACCGCCCGCACGGCAAAGAGAATTCCCGTCGCGAACGACTCGCGCGAGAGTGAGTCGTGTCGGATCGTAAAAGACTCACCGGTAGTTCCGAACTGAACTTCCTGATGCGCGAGCAGGCCGTGCAGGCGCACGCTGTGGATGGGAACATCACGACCGGTAACCGCTTTAATGCGCGCGGCCGTCTCGCGGGCCGTTCCACTCGGTTTGTCGAGCTTCTCAATCCGATGCTTCTCAATCACTTCGACGCTCGGAAAAAATCTGGACGCCTGTTCCGCAAAGCGCATCATGAGCACGGCGCCGACCGCAAAATTTGGCACGATCATTGCGCCCACGTTGTTTTTCTTGGCAAGCGTTGCAAGCGCGTCACGTTCCGCAGCAGTCCAGGCGCTCGAACCGACGACGGGCGAGACCCCGTCAACAACGCACGCGGTCGCGATATCCACCGTTATAGGATGCGTCGTAAAATCCACAACCACTTCGGGTTTACGTTGCGCGAGCAACCTATGAATGTCCGTATAGATGTGCTCTTTTTCGTCTGCAGAACGCGCGAAACCACCAACGTATTGGACGTCACCCGCGGCTTTGAGCGTATCAACGGCAAGAGCACCCATTTTACCACGGGCGCCCGCAACAGCTACGCGGATCATTTATTTAGGAAAGTAAAAATGTGCTTCTCGCCTGTTCGGATTAGGCGCCGGAGGCCGACGTGTGTTTCATTATACACGAGGCCTTCGGCAACGACATCCGGGCAGGCGAGAAGTGCATTTTTAGAGTTTTTCTAAAGGTGCGTATTTAAGCATAACCATCTTCTGCCCGACGTTCGGGAAGTTGATGGTGAGCAGCCCATCGCCGCCGCCGCCGACCACTCCGGCTACGACGCCCTCACCCCATTTGGGATGGCGGACGCGATCGCCGGCCTGCAAGTCCATCTTCATGCCGGCACCGGCATTTTCGTGGATGGAGACTTCGCGCCAGCGGCCACCGGCCGGACGCGGCAAGACCACACCGCCGAGCATCTCAACGGACGGCATTTCTTCCAAGAATCGCGATTTCGGATGGGCGAACGTGTTGCCGAAGAGCGTGCGGCGTTCCGCATACGAGAGGAAGAGCTTGTCCATCGCACGCGTAACGCCAACGTAGGCGAGGCGGCGCTCTTCTTCGAGCTCCGTCATATCTACGAGCGCGCGGCTGTGCGGGAAGACACCTTCTTCGAGGCCCGTGAGGAATACGACCGGGAACTCAAGGCCCTTGGCGCCGTGCATCGTCATGAGCGTGACGTACGACGATGTCGGATCGAGCGTGTCGAGATCGCTGATCAGTGCGATGTTGCCAAGGAAATCGGCCAGCGTGTCGGTTGAATTGATGCTTTCGAATTCACGAGCAACGCCGACGAGCTCTTGAAGATTCTCAAGACGCGTGCGGGCTTCATTCGTATCTTCGTTCTGCAGTTCGCGAACGTAGCCTGATTCTTCCATGACCGCAACCAGCAGGTCGCTGATCGAGAGCGAATCCAGGCGCTCGCGCCAATTGCCGACGAGTTCCGCAAAGCGTTCGAGTTCTTTTTGCTTTTTCGGTACGGCGCGCTTGAGCAGTTCTTTATCGAACACCGCTTCGCCGACCGACATTTTAGCATCGTTGGCTGCATCGACCAAGCTCGCGAGAGTCTGTGCCCCGATGCTGCGGCGCGGCACGTTGACGATCCGCTTGAATGCAATCGCATCCGAAGGATTGAGAATGTAGCGCAGGTACGAGATGATGTCTTTGATTTCTTGACGGGCGTAGAATCCGACGCCGCCTACCACGCGGTAGGGGATGCCTTCGGAAATCATCGCTTCTTCAAAAACGCGAGATTGCGCGTTCGTGCGATAGAGGATCAAGAAGTCGCGGTAGGCCGACCCTTCGCGAACCGATTCCTTAATTTTCTCGACGACGTAGCGCGCTTCGGCGCGCTCGGTCTCGGCGCGGAAGGCCGTGACGATTTCGCCTTCTGCCCGCTTCGTGAACAGCTTCTTCGGATGACGGGTCTTGTTATTCTCGACGAGTTCGCTTGCGGCAGTCAGGATGGTCTGCGTGCTGCGATAGTTTTCTTCGAGATTAAAAACTTTGGCGCCCGGAAAATCTTCTTCGAAGCGCAGAATCATTTTATAATCGCTGCCGCGCCATGAATAGATCGACTGATCGTCGTCACCGACCACCGTAATATTCTTGTGCTCGCCCGAGAAGAGCGTCAGCAGTTTGTACTGCGCAAAGTTGACGTCTTGATACTCGTCGACCAGCACGTAACGGAACTTGTTTTGGTAGCGCGTACGGACTTCTTTATCTTCTTCGAACAGGCGGATCGTTTTGCCGATCAGATCGTCGAAATCCAAGCTGTTGGATTCCGAGAGACGCCGCTCGTATTCCTTATAGACGTTTCCGTAGCGCTCGCCGATGAACGATGCGTGCTTCTCCAAATACTGATCCGGCGTTTGCAGCACGTTCTTGGCCTTGCTGATTTCAGCGAGACACGCGCCCGGCGTGAGTTGGCGCTCGTCGTAATCCAAGTCGGCAAGAATATCTTTGATCACGGCACGTTGATCGGTGTCATCGATGATGGCGAAGTTCGGCGTGATGCCGATCTTCTTTCCGTCGCGGCGCAAAATGCGCACGCACATCGAATGGAACGTGCCAACCCACAGATCGCGGGCGGCATCGCCGACCATGCGCTCGAGGCGCGATTTCATCTCTCCGGCGGCCTTATTCGTGAAGGTGACGGAAAGGATGCGATCCGGGAAGACTTCCAGCTCGTGGAGCAAATGGGCGATCCGGTGGGTCAGGACGCGAGTCTTGCCGCTACCGGCGCCCGCGAATATCAAACAAGGGCCGTTCGCGTGGCGAACGGCGGCGGCTTGTATGTCGTTAAGTGTTTCTAAATCGGCGATCATCACTCGTATCTATTCGCCATTCGCCGTTTTTTGCCTCGGCGGGTGTTTACCGCGCGATTTTCAGACCCTTGGCGGGCCTGTCCGCGAGCGCGCACGCGCTTGCTAAATACGCTAGCGTGGACTCCGCGCCCATGTTTGGATTGGCCCCATGCGGATCGATTCCATCGCGGCAACCGCCACGTTCCACCATCTCAACCCCGTCGGTATTGTGGCCGTAGAACCAGTCAAATCCGAGTTGCGCGACTGCGATAAAAGCCGGATCCGAGGTACATTCGTATGCCACGAGCGCGGCATCAACCAGCGAAGCGACCTCGAGTGGCTGCTGCCCATAGCGGGCCCGGCTGCCACCCCGGACGTACCAACCGTTGCTCCCAATCGGCACGAACATGCCGTTTTCGACGACGACGCGTTCATAGAAGGCGAACGTCCGCAGCCCGATCGCGATCAGCTCATCGTCCCGCAGAGCGAGCCCGGCGCGCAGCATTGCCTCGCACAGACGAGCGTTATCGTAGGTCATTTCGTTTTCGAACCATTGCCAATCGGCGTCGCGATTTGCCAGGTAGGCGGCTTTAATTGCATCGGCCAGCGGACGGAGTAACTCGCGGCACAGGTTCGGATCTTTTAGCTCGGATTCACACGCATGGGTAATCCCGATAATCGTGTACGCAATGGAGCGCAGGTAGCGCAGGTCCGCAAAGCGCGGCATTGCCTTTTCGAGCATCCGTCCGCACACTTCACGCCACGAATCGCGGTTACCGTAACGCATGCCGTAGCCGAGTGCCCAAATGGTGCGCCCGAACGAATCTTCCGTGCCGCGATCGTCAAGCCAGCGGCGGTCGAAACTCATGAAATTGTGGAACCAGCCGTCGTCCATCTGGGCGTCGTGCAAGAAGGAAAGGTAGACCGAGGCAAGCTTTGCCGCCGTCTCGTTGCGCGGCTCCAATTCCAACTTTGCAAGCGCAACCATGAATGCGCGGGAGACGTCGTCGCTACAATAGCCGGTCGAGCGGTTCGGCACATCGTGGGTGGCATGCTGAATGATGCCGGTGTCGTCGCTGAGCGACAGCAAGTGGTCGAGCGGCGGCGCGCTGATCTTACGCATATTGCAATGTATCCGGTTGCGGAGCGAGTTCGGCAAACATACTTCCGTAGGCGGCGGCGACGTGCGGCCACGTCATCTGACGGCCGAAGCGATAGGCCCGGCGTTCGGTGCTGCGGCGCAGCGCCGGATCATCCAGCAGGGCGCCGACGTACTGCGCGATTGAATAAGCATCGCGGAATTTGCACAAGAACCCGCGATTGTGCGCGAGCACTTCTTGCGCATACAGATACGGCGTCGAAACGATGGCTTTTCCGCAACCCACCGCATATGCAAGCGTACCACTCACGATCTGCGTCGGATTGAGATACGGTGTGAGATAGATGTCCGTTGCGGCCAGATAATTGACCAGCTCATCGAAATCGAGATACTTATCGATCAACGTCACGTTGTTCTTCAGACCGTATTCTAAAATCTTGGCTTGGAGCGATTCGCGGTACGACTCGCCTTCTTGACGGCGCACGACCGGATGCGTCTCGCCGAGGATTAAGTAGAGTGCGTCGGGATGGCTCTTGACGACGTCGCGCATGGCGTCGATCGCATATTCCAAACCTTTGCCGCGATTGATCAACCCAAAGGTCGAGATCACCATGCGCTGCCCGACGCCGAACGATGCTTTCGCATTATCGGTCGAGCGGAAGGGCACATCCGGAACGCCGTGATGAATCACGCGGATAAGGTCGCGGTCGATGCCATACACCGATTCCAGCAGCCGTTTTCCCGTTTCCGAAAGTGCAACAACGGAGGTAACGTTCGCGCAAATCTCGCGCGTTACGCGCAACATTTGCTCGTCGGGTTCCGGCAGAATCGTATGCAGCGTGATGGCGATCGGTTTCTCGCAAAGCTTTAGAAGGTCGATCAGCCACTCGCCGCGTTCGCCGCCGAAGAGTCCGTACTCGTGCTGAATGTTGAGCAACTCCGCCGGGTGCGCGTTGATAACGGAGGCGACATAGCGATACGAATCGCGGTCTTCTTCCATGAGGCGAGCAACGATTTCGGGACCGTAGTGGCGCACGTCGCCACCCGGCTCGTCGATCGCGATGATCTCGCTCTTCGTATGAAAAGCGGCGTCGAACGACTCCACGACGTCCTTCGTAAAGGTGGCGATTCCACACTCCCGCGGAGGGAACGAGCCCATGAAAAGGATGCGTGGAACTGGGCCCGCGGCATACGCGTCCATGGACGACCGACCTGCCAAGAAGAACTCCCTACGCCAGCTTGCAGCACTGAACACGTACGCTGGGCGGTGCTGGCGATGCCCGGACGTACTTCGTATGTCTTACCCGTGTGGGTCTTTTTTTGAAACCTACCGAGCCTGAGCCAGCGGGGCGGTTGGTCCAACTTTTGTTCCCGGTTCAAGAATCGTGCCGGGGGCAATCTCGGTGTCGTGCCCGATGACGCTTCCGCTGTGTATTTTCGAGTCGGCCCCGATTCGCGACCCGGTCGCGATGATGGCATCTTCGATCTCCACACCCTCGCCGATGGAGACATGGTCCCACAGGACCGAGTTTCGGATTTTGGCCCCCTTGCCGATTCGGCACCCTTCCCCCAGCACCACGTTGGGCCCGACGAAGGCACCTTCTTCAATGACGACGTTCCCGTCGATGTGGACGGGAGGCACGATAGTTCCCGCATAGGCTTCCATCAAGTCCTGACCCGTGAGGCCGGGCTCGAGTTGCAGAGGCATGCGGCCAAGCAGAATATCACGGTGGGCGTCCAGATAGTGCTCGGGACGCCCGACGTCGAGCCAGTAGTCGTTCGTCGTGTAGGCGTACAGAGGGTTGCCCTCTGCCAAAATTCTCGGAAACGTCTCGCGCTCAATCGAGACCGGCCGGCCGGCGGGGATCATATCGAGAACTTTGCGCTCGAGCAAATACGTGCCGGCGTTGATTTCATCGGTCGGCGCTTCTTCGCGCGGCGGTTTTTCCACGAATTGCGAGACGCGCCCGTTCGCATCGTGAACGACGCAGCCGAACGCGGAGGGATCTTCTACCTTAATAAGGTGCAGAACCCCGAGGCCGCCTTTTTCTTTGTGGTAGCGCATCATCGCGGTCAGATCGAGGCTTGTGAGCACATCGCCGTTGAGCATGAAGAACGGTCCGTTAATGTGCTCTTCTACGTTCTTGATTGCGCCGGCAGTGCCGAGCGGTGTTTCTTCAATAACATAGGTGATCTTCATACCGAGACGGCTGCCGTCGCCGAAATAATCGGTAATAGCCTGCGGCATGTAGCCGGCGGGCAGAATGACGTCCTTAATGCCGGCCGCATAGAGCCGTTCGAGTGTCCGTGCCAAAAACGGAACGTTCATGA
>JACRUB010000023.1 GCA_014305015.1 Vulcanimicrobiota bacterium
ACGTGTGACACTGTCCATCATGAACATGACGTCGAGCCCTTGATCGCGGAAGTATTCGGCAATCGTGGTGGCGACAAACGCCGCCTTGATGCGAACGAGCGCGGGTTGGTCGCTGGTCGATACGACGACGACACTCTTTTTAAGGCCTTCTTCGCCTAAATCGCGCTCGATAAAGTCGCGCACTTCTTTGCCGCGCTCACCGACGAGCGCAATGACATTCACATCCGAGGAAGCATTGCGCGCGATCATGCCTAAAATCGTTGATTTACCGACGCCCGAACCGGCAAAGATGCCGACGCGTTGGCCTTTCCCGCACGTCAGCATACCGTCGATCGCGCGAATTCCCATGGACAGCGGCGAGGTAATGCGGCGGCGCGAGAGCGGATCCGGCGGTGAGGCCGTTACGGCTGCGCGGTGGTCGGCGATGATGCGGCCTTTGCCGTCCATCGGATGGCCGAGCCCGTCTAAAACACGCCCGAGCAATTCGTCGGTCACGCCGATTTGCAGCGGCTTGCCTAAGCTGACGACTTCGGAGCCCGCTCCGATTCCGGCGAGATCGCCGAGCGGCATAATAAGCACTTTGTTATCGCGAAAGCCGACGACTTCAGCGAGGACGGGTTCGGCGGTACGTTTGTACCAAATCTGACACGTTTCGCCGACGGCCATGTTCGGCCCGAGCGATTCTAAAACCACGCCGATAACTTGGCGCACCTTGCCATTTTGCCGCACGAAATCAACGGAATCCACAAGCCGAATGTATTTGTCGGCGGAGAACGGCGCGGTAGGCACGATTAGCTCGCTTGCGCGGTAGACGGCAGCAGCGATGCGTCGTCCGAGGGAACGACCGGCGAAGGATCGTCCTCAACTTGAAGCACGCGCCTAGCTTCTTTGATTTGCGTCTTGATCTTCGCATCGATCGTGCCGGATTCGGTTTCCATCACGACGCCGCCGCGATCGACACGGTTGTCCTCCACTACACGCAGATGCTCGATGTCGCTATTGGCGAGCATCTTCTCTTTCTGTTCGCGGATCGTCTCAATATCTGCCGGGTTCACACGCACGGTGACCGTCTCGCGGTTCACTAAACGCGCGATTGCCGCGCGAGCCATCGAAATAACGACGTTCTTGTCGAGCGAAATCTGCTGGTGAACGACCTTCTCGGCAACAAGCATTGCGAGTTTGATGATTTCGGGCTCTGCACCCTCGATAATCTTATGACGTTCGGCCCGGGCAACGTCCATTAAACCGCGCATTGTCGCGAGCATATCGTCGAGCTCAGCGCTTGCGGCCGTCTGTCCGTCCGTATGCCCTTGTGTGTGGCCACGCTCGCGCGCTTCGTCTTCAATGGTTTGTGCATTGGCAGCCGCCTCGCTGATCAATTCGATCGCACGCTGCTCGCCTTCTTGAATAAGAACTTCTGCTTGCATTTGCGCATCGTCGATAAGCCGCAGCGATTCCGAGCGAACGACCGTCCAATCAACGCGAGGGACTTCGGGTTCTAAAACAGATACAACCGGCTCGAAATCGATCGGTCCTTCGTCCGCGTGCGCGCCGCTCAGGGCATGACCGTTGGTTGCCGGCTCCTCAGTGATGTAGCCGTTGGGAACGGTCATAACGTATGCGGTTTGCGCGAAACGGGCGCCTTTGACAATGCGGCCCAAGGAAATTACACCAACCGTTCGTCTTTCGAACCGCGTGCGATGACGATCTGACCGTTCTCTTCGAGCGTCCGGATGACATCAACCACTTGCTGCTGCGCGCGTCCAACTTCGCGCATACGCACGGGTCCGAGAATTTCGATTTCTTCCTTGAGTGTATTGGCTGCGCGCGACGACATGTTCTTGTACACGCGCTGCAGCAAATCGTCGTTGGCAGTCTTGAGTGCAAGGGCGAGATCCTTGCCGTCGACTTCTTTGAGAATACGCTGGATCGAACGGTCGTCGAGATTGATGATATCTTCGAAAACAAAGAGCAGGTTCTTGACTTCGGCTGCGATTTCAGGATCGCGTTTGGCCAGGCCGTCGAGAATGTTCTTCTCCGTTTCGCGATCGACGAAGCCCATGACGTTGGCGAGCGACTGCACGCCGCCCGCCTTCGCAAAGTCCGCACCGCTGACGAGCAAGCGGCGGCCCAAGAGTTCGTCCAGTTGTTCGAGGACTTCCGGCGCCGTTTTTTGCAGAATCGCAATACGCATCGCAACTTCCGCTTGCAGTTCCGGCGGTAAGGCCGAGAGCACCGCACCGGCTTGATCCGGCGACATGTAGACCAAAATAAGCGCGATCGTTTGCGGATGCTCGTCTTGGATAAACTGGAGGAGCTGCGCCGGTTCGGTTTTCTTGATGAGCTCGAGCGGGTTGCCGTGCTTGAGCGCTGCGAACAGACGGTTTGTCATGTCGTCCGCTTGACCCGCGCCAAACGAGCGCTCTAAGATCTCCTTGGCGTACTCGATGCCGCCTTCATTAATATACTTCAGGGCGATCGCGCGCTGATATGCCTCGGTAATGACGGCATCGCGCTTCTCGATGGAAACCGTCGAGATCTTCGCGATCTCGAGCACGATCCGTTCGACTTCGTCCTGGCGTAAGAACTTAAAGATGGTCGCTGAGAGTTCGAGGCCCAGCGTTATGAGCAGAATGCCGGCTTTTTCGGGACCGCTTACATCAATCCCGGGCGCATTGAAATGATGCATCTCTTCTGCATTTGCATTATCGAACGCGCCAAGATTTACAATTGGTGAGTCGAGCATTATTCAGCCAACCACAACTTCACTAGCTTCGCGATACTGTCGGGGTTCTCTTGAGCCACCGTGGTTACGTATTCGATCATCTGCTCGCGCGTCAGATCGGCTGCGGAACGAATCGGTGCGGCGATACCGGGAGCGCCGTCGAGCATCGGATGCTCTTCGAAGGGCGGCAGCTCTTCGGCCAGGGTCGCATCGAAGGACGGTAGCTCTGCACCCGCCGGACGGAAGCCGGCCTGACGGCGGCGCGCTACGAGGAATCCGAGGAGTCCGACGCCTGCGATACCGAGGAGGAACCATGCCCAAACCGGGATGCCCAGAATTGTGCCGGGCGCTTGGACGGTCGTAACTTCGCCGGTGACGGCGGGATTAAACGGAACGGCCTCAACCGAAACTTGATCGCCAGCGGCCAAATTCAAACCGGCCGCGGCAATAACGGTGTTGCGAATTTGCGAGACGTTCGCAGGCGTCAAGTTGTATCGGGCAACTTGGCTCGCGGTCGTCACGGCGGCCGGGCCGGACGTCGTCGTGGTGGTCGCCGTCGTGCTTGGAACGTCAACCAACACGGCAACGCTCGTCGAAAGAACTTTTCCCGGTGCGTCGATGTGCTTGGAGTTCTGCTCCGAAATATTGTAATTCGTCGTGTTCTCGGACTTGTTGTACCGGCCGGCCGCCGTTTGGTTTGGCTGTATGGCCTGGTACGTGCCGATGTTGCTGGTCGTTCCGGGAACGCCCGCGGGAATCTGACGGTTCGGCTGCGTGCCGACATACGATTCGTGTTTGCTCTGCTGCGAGAGAATCGTGCCTTGCGGCGCAAACGTTTTTGTCTCGCTGCTGTTTGCGTCAAAGTTCATTTTTGTGGAGACGCGCGCGACGGCTTTTTTCTTGCCGAGCGTATCGTCGAGCATCGACTGAATATTTTCTTGCAGGTTCGATTCGTACCGCTGCTTGGCGAGCAACTGATCCTGCGTCATCTTCAGCGCGGTTGCGCCCGTGCTGCCGTCGGCGGAGTCGGCTGTAGTCGCGCTCGGCACCAGCACGGTGCCGTCTTGATTGACGATCGTGACGTTCTCGGGTTTGAGGCCCGCGACCGCATTTGCGACGAGCATTGTGATGCCGCGCACTTCTTGCGGGGAAAGCGACTGGCCGGACTTCGTCTTAATAGCGATACTGGCGGTGGTCGGTTGTTGCGTGCTCGAGTACAGTCCCGTATCGGGTGCCGCGATATGGACGCGCGCAGCTTCGACCGGGTCTAAATTGTTGATCGTACGCTGCAACTCGCCCTCGGTCGCGCGCGTCTTTGCAATCTTTTCTTGGAACTCGGTCATACCGAAGTTCGTCTTATCGAAGAGTTCGTATCCGGTTCCGCCATTTTTCAAGATGCCCGAGCCGGCGACTTGAACGCGTTCTTCGGCAACAACACTCGAAGGCACGTAGATGGTGGTGCTGTTGCCGACCTGCTGCGTATGATAGTCGATCTTGTCGTCCTTGAGTCGCTGCGTTACCGCAACTGCATCGTCGGCGGAGAGGCCGGCGAACAGAACGTCATAACTCGGTTTGTGGCCGATGTACAGCGTACTCAGTGCCGCGATACCGATGACCACAACGGCAATAAGGCCGATGGTAACCATCCGCGCGGTACGGTTTTGCACTTCCCAAATGGCTCGGAGTCGGCCGGCCAAATCGGTCCACATCAACGTGATGCGATCCACTAAATCCACCTAACGTACACGGCCGACCTTGGCCCGTTCTCCAGGCGTCCTTGCCTGAAGACAAAAACCAGTATTCTTATAGAATCCTCTGGCTGTTTGGTAATTGTATCGGCTCGTTCTCCACAGCGCTTTAAGGTTAGGGAAACCTAAGAGGTAAAGCTTCACTCAAGTTTTGCCATAGGAGGCGAGTTGGGAGCGCTCCGGCCCCAGTGAGACATGGTCAATGGGCACGCCGAGAAACCCGGCGAGCTCCTTGAGATACTGCTGCGCCGCTCGGGGAAGGCCTGCAATCGAACGCACGCTCGTTAGGTCTTCCATCCAACCTTCGAACCACTCCACTTCTGTTTCTAAGCCGGGGGCCCCGGCCGATTCGAAACCAACCCGGTTGCCGCCGAGGCGATAGCCCGTAACGACACCGATGCGCTCGAGCCCGCTCAAAACGTCGAGCTTGGTTACCACTGCACTAGTAAGTCCATTGATGCGCACAGCATAGCGAGCCGCAACAGAGTCGAACCAGCCGCAGCGCCGGGGGCGGCCGGTAACGGTTCCAAACTCAGCCCCGGCTTTACGCAGCCGCTCGCCCTGCTCGTCGTGCAATTCCGATGGAAAGGGCCCCGCTCCGACGCGAGTCGCGTACGCTTTCACGACTCCGGTCACGCGGCCGATCGACGTCGGTCCGATGCCCAGGCCGATGCACGCTCCGCCGGCGATCGTGTGCGAACTCGTCACGTAGGGGTACGTACCGTAGCCCACGTCCAGCAGACTACCTTGCGCGCCTTCAATTAAAATACGGCGCCCATCTTCGAGAGCACCGTGGATAAAACCGACACCATCAACGACGTGCGGCAGTGCCCGCTCGGCCAGCTCGAGGGTTTGCGCGATGAGCTCTTCTTCCGAAGGCAAGCCGGCCACCCCGGCGAGATTGCCGGAGCGCGCCGTGAGATTGAAGCGAATCTTGTCGGCCAGTACCGTGCGATTTCGCAAATCCGAAAAGGTGATTCCGGCACGGGCAACTTTATCGACGTAGGCCGGGCCGATTCCGCGCCCGGTCGTTCCAATCGCGGCTGCGCCGCGCGCTTCTTCGTTTGCCCGGTCCTGCGCGGCATGGTACGGCAACACGATGTGCGCGCGATCGGAGACCTTGATGCGGGATATGTCGATGCCAAGCTGTTCTAAATTGCCCAGTTCGCCGAGGAGCCCCGCCAAACTCACAACGGTTCCACCGCCGATGAAGAGCACGGGACGTTCGTGCATGACGCCCGATGGAACGATACGCAATGCAAGCTTTGTATTGCCGACGATGATTGAATGGCCGGCGTTATCGCCGCCGCCGAATCGCGCGATGACATCGTAATCTTTCGCGTAGTAATCAACGACGCGACCCTTACCCTCATCGCCCCACTGGATGCCTACAATGATATCTGCTTTGCAGATATCATTGGTAGCTTGAACGTTCAACGAGCCAGGTACTCGAGATCCGTAGAATCTCCCATCGGAATCTCCGGTACGCCGCCGAATGCCGTCATCATATATTCGCTAAAGAGCGCATTGGGCCAGCCGAAGTCGACACGGGTGAATTTCGAAGGATCGTTCGGGTCGAACGATTCATGCAATTTATGATCGCCCGGGTCGCTGGCAATGAGTTCGTTGACAACGTCGCGCTGTTCCGTGCTGCTTGTCGCCGTCATGCCTTCCATAATAAGGGCAAGCGGCCAAACCCAATGATCGGCCGTATGCTGGGACCCGATGCCGCGCGCGCGGCTGCCGGTATAGTAGGTCGGATTATCCGCGGAGAGCAAGAAGCGGCGCGTCGACTGGTAGTACTTGTCCGAAGACTTGAGGTAGCCGATGTACGGCGCCGAGAGCAAGCTCGGAATATTTGCATCATCAGTGAAAACCGCGTCGCCGAGGCCGTCAACTTCGTAGGCGTAAATGTAGCCGTAGTTGGGCGTAGAGAGCAAGCCGTACGTTTGAATGCCCTTTTGTACTTCTTGCTCGAGCGACTTGTCTTGGTGCGCTTTGATGAGGTTGTGGTACACGTCGCGTTCGATCTCCGACATGTCGCCGAGCGCCACCACTGCCATCATATTCGAGGGAATCAAGAAGTTAAAGTAGCACGCATCATCCGAGGGACGGAAGCCACTCCAGATCATGCCGGTGTAGCCGACTGGCCGGCCCCTTTGATCGACCATCTCCTTGTGCGTGTAGCGTGAGTTGCGCGGGTGATCTTGTTCGCGCTGCATGGTGTCGAGCGTTTTGTCCAGCGCGAGCGATTCATCGCCGGTAAAAATAGATTTATCGCCGGTCGCCTTCCAATAATTCCATGCAAGGATAATCGGATAGGCGAGCGAGTCGAGTTCGAACTTCTGCTCCCATACGCGATACTCGAGCGTAAAGGCGTTCGCATAGGGATCGACCTGCAAGTACTTTGCCTGCCGAGCGATGATACCGTGGAGCAACGAGCGTACCTGGGGATCGCTCTTTGCAAAATAGAGGTAGGGACGCGCCTGCGCGCTTGAGTCGCGCAACCACTCCGCCGGAATGTCGCCCGTCTTGACGTACGTTGTGCCATCCGCGGCAATGGTCGCCTGACGCCCGGTGTCGAGCAACGCGGTGCGGTAGAGCGCCTCCAAATGCGCATCGGCATTATGGTAGGAGGAAGCAGCCTGAATGATCGATTGAAATTCCAAAGCGGACGCAGTTGCCGGCTGCAGTGCAAAGAATGCTGCGAGCACACATGCAGCTAAGCGAGCAAGCATGCTACTGCGGCCACGCCCCATGTACATGCAACGCCGGAAGTTCGCGATAGCGGCCCTTATAGTCAAGTCCATATCCCACTAAGAACGTGTCCGGTATTTGAAATCCACGATACTTTACTTCAATATCGGCAATCCTGTGAGTGGGCCGGTCAAGTAGCGTACACACTTCGATTGATGCCGGGGCGCGCGAGGTTAACGTTCTCATAACGTATTGCAAGGTCAGTCCGGTATCGATTGCATCCTCGACCAGCAAGACATGCCGGCTCTCGATGGATGCCGCCGTGTCTTTCTCAAAACGGACGCTTTGCGAGGGCTCGAACTTCGAGATGGCAATAAAATCGAATTCGCTCGGAATGTTGATCGCGCGCGAGAGATCCGCGAGAAACACCGCGGATGAATTTAAAATGCCAATGAGCATCGGCATCTTTCCGGCATAGTCCCGGGCAATCTCTGAACCCAGCCCCGTAACCCGCCGAGCAATGGCCGCCGCATCAAATAGGACTTGGTCGATCAAGCGGGACTGAACTTTCCAAGGACGTGCTCGACGTCGTCTTTGCTAAAGAGTTTGACGCGGAGTTTGGGATAGGATGCCCGCAGCAAGCGGACCTTGCGGTTCTTGCGGGTGCGGAAGCGCGGGGCAGCAGTGGTGACCTCGACGTATAGATCGAACTGCGGCAGATAAAAGTCGGGGGTGAAAGATTCGACGACGTTGCCGTCTTGGTCCCAAACGATGGGAAAGCTTTGAGGTTCGTATCGCCAGTCGACTTTGAAAAAGTCGAAGAGGTCGGCGAGATCTGCTTCGCTACGATGAGCGAACCGGGCTGCGCTCGTTGCCACGGACAAACATCTACGACGCAGCTGTCGCGGATTCCGCCCTCACGGGCAACAGGAGTTCAAATTTCGCGCCACCTAGCGATGACTCAACAACGGAAATTTCGCCGCCCGCACGTTCGGCAATCATCCGGACGATGGCAAGGCCAATGCCGGTACCCGGGCGTTCGGTGCCCGCTCCCCGCACGCGCAGCCCGAAAATCTTATCGCGATCCACGGCGGCAATACCGGGCCCGTCGTCTTCTACGGCAATTCGAACGAACGGCCCATCTCGCTCCATGCCGATTTGCACCGTGCCGTTGTCCCTCCCATATTTAATGGCGTTGTCCAAGAGGTTGACCAACGCTTGAAGACACGCGTCCTCATCGAGGCCGCCGAGCGAAACCGATTGCGTTCTGTTAAGCACGGTGATGCCGCGCGCAGACGCCGTCTGGCTCACGATCTCGCATGCCGCTGCCGCCGTTCGCGAAAGATCTGGCACCGTTGCGTCGAGCGGTGCGCTCGAGAGATCGAGCAGCGAGAATTCGAACATGGTATCCACAAGGCGCCCGAGCCGTAAGGCCTCACGCCTGGCAGTTTGGAGAAATCGCCGAGCGGTCGAACGATCGACACCGCCGTCTAGAAGCGTTTCTAAATATCCCCGAATCGACGTGAGCGGCGTGCGCAATTCGTGGCCGACCGTCGCAAAAAACTCATAGCGTTCTTGCTCGCGTAAACCGCGCTCCAAGGCAGTCGCAACTTCCGTTGCGAGGTCGGACTCACGCTCGATTTTTCGCACGAGTGTCCAGCCTGTTTCAATCGATAGTCCGGTCGCAATGGACATGCCGGCTGCAATGCGGCTCAGGGCCGAACGGCAATCCAAAGCAGTCGGCATGCGTTCGCATCCGTCCGCATTTCGCGGCGCCGCAAGGGCTGCCGCAACAAACACGTCTGAATCCGCATCGTGCGCCAAGAGATCTCCGCTGCGCAGCGACTGCCTAGCACCCTTCAAGAACGCGCGAGCAGCGCTGCGTTCGAGACGTTGCGCCGCGCGTTTTCCCTCACGCCAGGCGATGCGCTCCAGTTGCGGCAAGCGCAAGGCGAGCAGCGGCACCGGACGCATCGGGACTTCGAAACAGAGCGCTCGCGCGAGCTCGGCAATGTACATCGCCCGTTCCAGTACCCTGTGCCTCTCTCGGTGCGGACATCAAGGAATGAAATCGTTATGGAGAATTCGATACGAATGTGGGAGCGATCCGTTACACCAACCCTAGGTAGTGCTAGGGCTTCGGAAGGTCGTCGAGTGCTTTCTTGGCGATCTCCCGAAGCTGGATCGCAATGTCGCGAAATTGGGAAAACTGATTCGATCCATGCGAAGAGCTGGCGCTTCCAATGTTATTGTTTCCGCTGACTTGTAAGCCCCCGCCCTCGTATTTCGCGATTTCATCAGCCGCATTAAAGGCTTCAAGATAGTCTGCGCGTGCAGCGGGAACGTGGCTCTTTTTGAGCTCCGCATCGCCCAGCAAGAGCCGCAGTTTGGCGTATCGGAATTCTGCCCAGTGCATGGCTTCGTCGCCGCCGCGTAACTTGTAGTCCGCCGCACACGACATGTAGACGTCGGCAAGCTTCGTTTCGGTGGCGAACAGATCGCTCTCGGAAACCGGCTGCGCGCGAAGCACCGCATCGAGCTCCCGTCCGACGGGTGTTGCCGCAGGGCACACTTGGTCCGTGAATTCATCCGCTATTGCTGTACCGGGGGCAGTGAAAAAGATCGAGCTCATAAAAGCTGCGAGGATCAGCGCATGTTTCATCTTAATCACCTTTCGTGGTTACCGTCATACGGATCCGTGCCCCAACCTGCAGAAAGCAGCGATCTCCTTCGACTCCTATGCTCGGCTACACTGCCCAAAGGCGCGCGCCGTGCAAACTTCGGCGCACGCCTCAATGCGCAAGGGATGATCGACTCGCTCTCCTACGAACCGAATAAAGACTACCCCTAGCTCCGGGCAAACTTGTAGCCGAATCCGTGGATTGTGAAGAGCAGTGGCTGAAGTTTTGGCTCTTCTTCTATTTTCAGGCGGACGCGCCGGATGTGAACGTCGACGGTCCGCTCGTCGCCGTCGAAATCAAAGCCCCACACGCGCTCGAGCAGTGTCTGCCGCGAGAGGGCAACGCCGGGATTGCTTGCCAGTGTCAGCAGCAATGAAAATTCACGCGGCTTGAGCTTGACGTCGCGGCCGTCGACGCGTGCTTCTCGCGCCGCCTCGTCAATTTCGAGCCGGCCGAACTGCAAAATGTTTGGCGCTTGGTCGTACACGGTTCCCGAACGCCGCAAAATCGCTTTCACCCGCGCGATGAGCTCGCGGGGGCTAAACGGTTTGCAAATATAGTCGTCTGCACCAAGTTCGAAACCAACAACGCGATCGATTTCATCGCTGCGTGCCGTAAGCATGACAATAGG
Source organism: Vulcanimicrobiota bacterium (assembly GCA_014305015.1). Classification (GTDB taxonomy): domain Bacteria; phylum Vulcanimicrobiota; class Vulcanimicrobiia; order Vulcanimicrobiales; family Vulcanimicrobiaceae; genus JACRUB01. The sequence continues at coordinate 10,483 of JACRUB010000023.1, forward strand.
CAGGTCGCGCTTTTCCCGGCGTAAGGTGCGCGCCACCTCAAAGCCGTCGATGCC
>JACRUB010000049.1 GCA_014305015.1 Vulcanimicrobiota bacterium
GTTCTGCAGTACGCGCTGAATTTCGCCGACGGTAAGCAGATTGGGAACAAGTTCTTCCACGACGACCGGATAATGCGTCTTGACGTTGTCGAGCAGCGCCGAGGTTTCTTGGCGGCCCAGCAGATCGGGCGCGTGCGTCTTGATGATTTCGGTCAAGTGCGTTGCGATGACGCTGGTGGGATCGATGACGGTGTAGCCCGCCATCTCCGCTTCCGTGCGCGCTTGTTCTGAAATCCAGAGCGCGGGTAAATTAAATGCCGGCTCCGTTGTCGGAATGCCGTCAATCTGCGCAGTCGCCGTTCCAGGATTCATTGCAAGTAGTCTGCTGACCATCACTTCAGCGGAAGCAACTTCCAATCCATAAATCTTAATGACGTACGTACTTGGCTTGAGTTGCAAGTTATCGCGAACGCGAATGGGCGGAACGACGATACCGAGATCGCGCGCCGCATGGCGGCGGATGAGCGTGATGCGCTCGAGCAGATCCCCGCCCTGTCCGACATCGACCAAAGGAATGAGTCCGAATCCGATTTCGAGTTCCATCGGATCGTACGAAAGCAATGGAACGACGCTCTCCGCACCTTTGAGCTGTCCTTGCGCGGCGGTGCCGCCTGCCGCCGCAACCGCTTGCGCTGTCGTTGGCAAGCCTCCGGGCGGGGCACCGACCGCTGCATACCGGCGCTGGCGCAGATACATCAAGAACAGGATGATCGAGAACGGAATCATGAGCCAGCGAGCGAGCCCGAATATCCCGAAAACCATGGTGATGATCGAAGCGATGAGCGTTGCGTTCGGCTGCCCGGAGAGCTGCTTGATAAGGTCGCTGCCGAAGCTGGATTCCGAGGCTGCACGCGTGACGATGATACCGGTGGCGGTCGAAATGAGGAGCGCCGGAATTTGGGTGACGATGCCTTCGCCGATCGTGAGCAGCGTAAAGGTCTGCAGCGCCTTAACAAAATCCATATGCAGCTGAAAGACGCCGACGATGAATCCGCCGACCGTGTTGATACCCACAATGATGAGGGCCGCAATCGCATCGCCGCGCACGAACTTGCTGGCACCATCCATCGCGCCGTAGAAGTCTGCCGCCCGCTGAATATCCTTGCGGCGCTGGCGCGCTTCGGCTTCGGTGATCAGTCCCGCATTCAGGTCTGCGTCGATGGCCAGCTGTTTGCCGGGCATTGCATCCAAGGTAAAACGGGCGGCCACTTCAGCGACGCGCCCTGCGCCGTTGGTGATAACCACGAATTGGATGATGATAAGGATCATGAAGATGACGAAGCCGACGGCATAATTTCCGCCGACCACGGTTTGGCCGAAGAAGTTGATGACGTCGCCAGCATAACCGGTTAGTAAAATCGACCGTGTGGCCGTAATGTTGAGCGAAAGGCGGAAGAGCGTAACGATGAGCAACAGCGTGGGGAAGACGCTAATCTGCAGCGCATTTTCCGCATACAGCGCGGTGCCGATGATCAGCAACGCAATCGTGATATTGAGTGTGAGCAAGAAGTCCAGCAAGGCCGGTGGGATGCGCACGATCATCAAGATGACCAGCATGACCGAAGCCGCCGCAACAAAAATCGGCGCTGCGTTCGTTACGCGCGAACCCATTGTTTGCGGAGCAGATTGTGGCGTGGCGGCCATTAGCCCGTTCTCCGCTTAAGCTTGAAGACGAAGGCGATCACCTGAGCAACGGCGGCGTACAGGTTCGGTGGAACGGCTTGCTCGATTTCGACCTGGGCATAAAGCGTACGCGCAAGCGGCGGGTTTTCCATGATCGGCACGTTGTGCTCGCGCGCCAATTCTCGAATCCGCTTGGCCATGAGATCCGCGCCCTTGGCAGTGACCACCGGCGCATCCATTTTCAATTCATCCCACTCCAGCGCGACGGCAAAGTGCGTCGGGTTGGTTACGACGACGGTAGCTCGGGGCACTGCATGCATCATCCGCCGGCGGTATAACTCGCGCTGGCGTCGTTTGAATGCACCCTTCGCTTCCTGACTGCCTTCTTGTTGCTTGAACTCGTCCTTGACTTCCTGTTTTGTCATTTTGAGCGAGTCTTCAAGCTGATGCTTGGTCCAGAAATAGTCGAACAGACCGACGACGAGCAACAGGAGTCCGAAACGAAAGCCAATTCCGTAAATCAGATCGTTAAGGAAAAGGATGATTGTCATGGGGCTGGCGCTGGCCAGCGTATAAAACATTGAGACGTTGCCGACGACACTCGGATAGATAATGAGTACAACGGCGAGCAACTTTGCAAGTTGTTTGGCGAGATTGACTAAGACTTGCTTTGAGAACAGCCGCTGGAAACCGGTAAGCGGATTGATTTTGCTAAACGCAGGCTTGATCGTGTGGCCCGTAATCACGAAACCGAACTGCGCAACGTTACCGAGAATGGCGAAGACCACGGCGGAGAGCAGCAAAATTGAAAAGAGCAGCCAAATGCCGCCTAGTGCTTGCACGAACATCGTCCAAACGGAAAAGATCGTGAGATCCTGATGCACGTTGATGTGCTGGAGCGTTTTCTGCATCGTCCAGCCCCACCCGGCCATAGCACGCGCCAGGACGGCGTGAATGACGATCACGGCAACAAAAAAGATTACCGCACCCGTAAGGTCGGCACTCTTGGCGAGCTGGCCACGCTGACGCGCCTCGCCTCGGCGCTTTGGTGTGGCTTTCTCGGTCTGTTCTGGCTTAGCCAAGCTGCAGGCTCATTGCGCGCATCTCTATACTCATTTTCGGGCGATTGGACCCTTTCCTCAAGCCTGGGACGGAGTTTTTACAGAGGAAGCGGCGAATGGACGCCAGCGGCCAAATAAATTTCGTTGTAGGCTTAAGAGCCTTTTTCTTTCAGGAGACCTCATGCGGCGTACCCTCGGCCTAGCGGCCATTTGTCTTGTCAGCACGGTCCTGTTCGCCGGTTGCAGCAGCACGACCAATCTTAACGCCCCCACACCCTCGCCTAGCCCGGTGGTGCCCAACGTATCCGGCGAGGTCGTCGTCCCCTCGGCAGCGAGTGCTCCCACCACCATCACGCGTGGATCGGACGGTAATCTCTGGTTTACCGAGCGGGCCCTCAACAAAGTTGCCAAGGTCGTCATCGGCAGCTCAGTGACGATTACCGAGCCGCTTCAGCTGAGCGCGGCGTCCTCGCCGACCTCGATCACCAACGGGCCCGACACGAATCTCTGGGTGGCCGAAACGGGTAGCGACAAGATCGCCAAGGTCTCGCCGAGCAGTGGGGCACTGCTGGCCGAATTTGCGCTCGCACCCGGCGCCAACCCACAGCAAATCATTTCCGGTCCCAACGGCAGCCTCTGGTTCACCGAAGCCGGGCGGGGTGGCACCCCCAATCGCATCGGTGCGATCACCGTCGCTGGCGTCCTCAGCGAGTTTAATATCCCAACGGCTAACGCGGGGCTTAGCTCGATCGCCGTTGGAGCCGACGGTGCGCTTTGGTTTACGGAGAGCACCGTCTCGAAAATCGGCCGCATTACAGCTGGGGGTGCCGTCACCGCCGAGATGCCGACCCAGACACCCGCCGCGGGGCCTTTCCAAATCGCCCTAGGTCCCGATGGAGCGATGTGGTTCACCGAGAGCGCCGTCGATCGCTTAGGCCGCGTTGCAACCTCCGGAGCGCCGACGGACATAGCACTTCCCGGAACGCAATCGGTCACGGGGTTCACAATCGGCAACGACAATAATTTCTACATCGCCGATCCCACGGCAAATTCAATTGCGCAAGTGAACACCGCAGCGACGTTGACCGTTAAAGAATTCAAGGTCCCGACCGCGGGCGCGTTTAGCGTTGCAACTTCATTCCCGGGAATGTTCGTTGTCGGCTACGACGGCAAAATTTACTTCACCGAATCAGGCCCCAACAAAATCGGCCAGTTTACGTATTTCTAACTAGTCCCAGTCGCCACCGCAGCGGCTAATGTAGAGCGCCCTCGGGGAATGCTGCTTTTGCAGAATACTTGAGGCGCTCTTTGTTTTGGGGGGCCTTATGCTTTTAGCATGGGGGGCGCGGAGCCAGGCGCAGCGCCTTTTAAACTAGGGGCTGGGGACCATCCCTCGCATAACTGCATCAAGCTGCCCCGGCACCTGCCCGTACAATTGCGGAATCACGAAGCCCAGCAGCGGAATGCTCACTGCAATCATCAGCAAACCAACACCGATTTGCAGCGGGAATCCGACGACAAACACGTTCATCTGCGGTGCGACACGCGCCATCAGGCCGAGCGCAACATTGACGATGAAGAGCGCAATCGCAGCCGGAGCCGCGACCTTGAAAATAATTAAACTCGCCTGCGTGAAGAACGTCGTCACGTTCCCTGCAACGCTTGGATCGAGTCCGATGTACGGCAGCGGTAAGAGGTTAAACGAGCCACCGATTCCCTGAAATAACAAGTGATGCGAATTGCTGATGAGATAAATCAGGGAGGCGAGGGTCAATTCAAATTCGCCGATGACCGTTACGCTTTGTTGATTCAGCGGATTGATGACGTTTGCGACCGCGAAGCCGATTTGGATATCCAGGATCTCGCCCGCCAACTGGATTCCCATAAAGACCAGATAACTGACAAAACCGAAGATCAGACCGACGACCACCTGGCTCAGTATCGCGCCCACAAGTGCGTAGAGATCGAGCGATACGTGCATCGGGGGCACCACCCTGTAGATAACAAAGGTGATGAACAGACCGAGCCCGATTCGCGCGAGTCTGGGAATTTGCGCAGCCGAGAAGACCGGGATAATACTCATCACGATGGTAACGCGGACCATGATGAGCAGTGCCGTTTCGATCTCGGCGTATGAGAGCCCGAAAACGTTGGGCATGGCTATCTTATGAAAGCGCCGACGTTGTGAAAAGTTCGAGCCGTAAAGTCGGTCAGCATTGCTAGCATGAACGGGCCGAAGAACAAGATGGCCATGGCAACGATCAGAATCTTCGGAATAAACGTAAGAGTCGGCTCTTGAATCTGCGTAACGGCCTGGAATATGGAGATTGCTAATCCCACGAAGAGCCCGAGTAAGAGTGCCGGGGCTGCGACGACGAAGGCCACGAAGATTGCCTCACGACCGAGGGCAATTGCGGCGGCAAAACTCATTGCTGGTAGCTCTGAAAGATTGCCGCCACCGTCAGGTTCCAGCCGTCAACTAAAAGAAAGATCAAAATCTTAAACGGGAGCGAGATGATAATGGGCGGGATCATCATCATGCCCATTGAGAGCAAGATGCTGGCCACGACCATGTCGATGACAATAAACGGTACGTAAATCGCAAAGCCAATTTCGAAGGCCGTCTTGAGTTCAGAAATGACGAAGGCCGGAATGAGCAGGTAGGTCGGGACGTCCTTTTGTTCTTTCGGACGCGGCTCTTTGGACATCGAATAAAAGAGCTGGATATCTTTCTCGCGCGTCTGCCGAAACATGAATTTGCGTAGCGGCACGGCGGCACGATCGAGCGCCACGTTTTGCGAAATTTTTTGTTTCATATACGGCTGCAACGCGTTCTTATTAATGTCCGTGATAACCGGGTTCATTATGAAAAACGTCAAGAGCAGCGCGAGGCCAACGAGCACCTGATTGGGCGGTACTTGCTGCGTACCGAGCGCAGTGCGCACGAACGAAAGGACGACGACGACGCGGGTAAAGGATGTGAGCAACACCAGCAACGTCGGCGCCAGCGATACCACGGTGAGCAGGAGCAGAATCTGCAGCGAGGCTGCAACCTGCGATGGTGAATGCGCCTGCCCGAGGCCAATATTGATGTTCGGGATCGGCACCACCGGAGGGGTCGGAGCAGCAGGCGCGGCTGCGAGCGCAAGCGCCGGTAAGAGCCAGAGCGTGAAAATTGCCAGGCCCGAGAGCGCCCAGAAAAATCGGTACCGCGTCCATAGCCCGGTCAATAGTGTTTTCATTGCGGTGGCCTACGCAGGTACTTCATGAAGCCGGAGAGCGACTGCGTTTGCGCTGCGAAGAGTTTGCGCTGAGATTCAAGCCACGGCGTCACTTCTTCCGCCGGCACTTCACACAACAGCGAGAGGTGGCCCGAACCGCCCCCAACCGCATAAAACTTCTCGCCGATCTTCACTACGTGCAGCGTGGTGTTTTGGGCAACGAACGTCGATTCGATGACGCTAACCAAGCGGCGGTCGGCGCCGGCAATCACGCGCCCGCGGCCGAGCGCGCGCACAAGCGTATACAAGCCGAATAGCAAGAGCGCTATGACGACGAGCGCCATTAGGTAGGTGCCGACGAAACCAGCTGGCATGACGACCTTACTTACTGGGAGTTTGGATTGAGTTCGCTGATCTTGACGGCAAACTTATCATCGACCACCACGACTTCGCCGCGTGCAATCAAGATATTGTTGACGTAGAGATCGATCGGATCGGTCGAATTCTTATCAAGCTCGAACACGCTGCCGGCGGAAAGCGATACCACTTCGCGTAGCGGCAACGCGGTTTGGCCGAGCACAGCGCTAATTTGCAGCGGAATATCGTGAACCAAATCGAGATTGGCTTGGCCCGGGTGGGCTGCCTTAAGCGGTGTCGGCGTCATGGCCGCAAACGCTACCGCTTGAGCATTTGCCGCGGGAGCAACGGATGCCGGAGCAGCCGCCTTTTCTTTGGGCTTGGCTTTAGCCGGTTCAGCGGCTGCAGCCGCGACAGTCGCGACGGGTTCGTCAGCGCCACCCGTGCTCTGTAACTTTGAAAGCGTAATCGCTGCAAAGTCGATCGCGATTTGGGGCGCGATATCGGCCGAGACATGAACAGTGCCTTCGTAGGACTGGAACGGGGGCGGCGGCAGCACGGTTGCATCGGTGCACAGATCGGCTTTGATGCCGTCACCGGAGACGCCCAGTTCCTTTGCCAGCGCTTCCGTCATTGCAACGGCGATTTGCGAGACGGTCTCCGAAACGATGGAGAGCTGCATTGCGCCCATTTCCGCTGCGTCGTCGGCGCCGCCGATCATCATATTAACGACGCGTCCGATTTCATCATTCGAGAAACGCACAACGACCTGCGCATCGCTCACAGCCGGGAGCAACGCCAAAGTAACGAGCGAGTCGCCGTCGGTGTGAATCGAGCCTTCGTGGTCCTTACGCTTGGAGCCGGAAGTCGGCACCGTATGCTCGACGAGACGCCCCAACACCGTGGCTGAGGCCGCGAGCATCGCATCTGCGAGCTTCTGCATGTTGTTCACAGGCGCTCCACCTTGTTCCGCACCCCCCATGCTGCGGCATGGGCCCCGACTATAGTGCGCATCAGGAATTTCGAATCTTCGCCATTCCCCCAGGGCGCAGTAAACGACGTTAGCATTATAGATCGTCCTCGTTCGAAATCACGCCGGCAACTTGCACGGCGAGCCGTTCTCTATTTACTCCCGGGAACACGTGAAACTTCTCGCAGTCGTTTACCTTTGCGATAAGTGGCTCGTTCGTTGGCTTCTCAAACAACACGACATCGCCGGGTTGTAGAGCAACCAAGTCCCGCAACGAGACGGTCGTTTTGCCCAGTTCGACCTGGACGTCGACGCTCGCCCGCTCGACATTACGCGCCAACTGCGCGATATCTTCTTCGGTCATGCCGCGGCCGGCAACCACCGACGGGGACCACTGGAAGTCCGAAAGCTGCGGCCCGATCGATTGGAGGACTAAATAGGGGAGACAGAAGTTCATGACGCCGGCCATATCGCCGACCTTGAGTTCGCACGAAACGTAGGCAACGATTTGATCGAGCGGGATAATGCGCGGAATGAACTGCGGATTGGAATCGAGGGCTTCGATTTTCAGGGAGAGCGTTAGGAGATAATTCCAGGACTCGCGGTAGCTATTGAGCATGCGCGCCATAAAACGCTGCATGAGCGTGCGCTCAATATCGGTAAGGTCGCGCAACTTTTGCGGAAACCAGCCGGGGCCGCCAAGCAGGCGGTCGATGATCGAGAAGACGAGGTTAAGATCGACCTGCACGATGCCGCTGCCGGGAAGGGGATCCATCGAGAAGATCGAGAGAATCGACGGAATTCCGATCGAAGCGATAAAGTCGCCGTAGCTGATTTGCTCGATCGACACGATCGTCGCTTCGACGCGCGTCCGCAAATACACCGAGAGCGAGTTATTGAGCAAACGCGTGAAGTTGTCATGTAACGTACGCAGCGTCTGCAGTTGATTATTTGAAAACTTTTCGAGTCGCTTCGTAAAGCGGAAATCGAAGGACTTGATTTTTTTGCCTTCAAGACCCGCGCCCTCGGTACCCGGTGCCGCTAGCTGGTTTACTAGGGCATCAATTTCTTCTTGTGAGAGGCTCGACATATCGGTGCGTTACTGACCCTTCTCCAACTTCGAGAACTGTGCATTGAGAATCACGATATCGACACGCCGGTTTTGCTGGCGTGTGGTAACGTCTGCATTGCGGGTACGCGGGTGATACTGTCCATAGCCTGCCGCGGAGATGCGCGATGGGTTGAGCCCATCGTGCTCGACGAGATAACGCACGACATTCGTTGCACGCGCCGTCGAGAGTTCCCAGTTCGTGGGATATTGGCCCGTTGCGATGGGGACGTCGTCCGTGTTCCCCTCGACGCGAACCATGTAGGTATTCGCTTGGATAAACTTGTTGATGCGATCGAGAATAACTTTGGCTTCAGGCCGCAGCTCGGCGCTGCCGCTGTCGTAATACGACTTGTCGCTGAGCAATGTAATCACCAGACCGCGGTGATCCAGGCGTGTTTGCACCGACTTCTCGAGATGATTTTGCTGAATATATTCTTGCAGCTTCTTCTGAATCGCCGGAATATTCGAACTTGCGTTGAGCGACTTGGTGCCGTCGCTTCCGCCATTTGGTGGCTGGTTGATCGCCCAATCGTTATCGAAACCGCCGGAGACTTCGTGCACCAGCGCCTGAAACTTCACCCGGTTGATGGTCGAAATCGAGAACAGAATGATGAACAGCGCGAGCAGCAGCGTGATCATATCGGCGTAGGTCAGAAGCCACCGCATCATGCCGGCGGTTTCCATCTTTTGTTCCGAGGCGCGTTTCTTGTGGTGGGATTCCGACGCGCGCGCGGCTGCTTTAATCGCTTGAGGCATTTACCTTAGCCGCCCTGATAGCTCGGCTCGCCGACATGGCCGCCTTCTTCAACTTCAGTCGCGCGCTCATTCGGATCGAGGAAGGCGTGCAGTTTCTCTTCGAGCAGACGCGGATTGTCGCCGGCTTGAATGGAGAGTATGCCTTCGATCATGATCTCGCGCACGAGCAGCAGCTGACCGTTGCGCTCTTTGATTTTGGAGGCGATCGGCAACCACAGCAAGTTTGCGAACAAGATACCGAAGAAAGTTGCAACGAATGCAACTGCGGTCGCAGTACCCATGCTTCCGGCGACGTTTCCCGAGCCCCCGAGCGACCCAAGTGATTTCAACATACCGATTAGACCGAGAACGGTACCGATGATTCCGAGGGTCGGTGAGTAACCGCCAAGCGTCATGAAAACGGATTCGGATTTTGCGCCGCGCTCTTGAACAAAGCTCACCTCGGTCTCTAAAATCTTGCGAATGATATCGGTGTCGCGACCGTCGATGACGAGCTGAATGCCCTTACGCATGAAATCATCATCAAGCGCAGCCGCCTCGTTTTCGAGTGCGAGCAAACCCTCGCGCCGCGCCTTCTCGGCGAACGACACAAGTGTCCCGATCACTTCGCGTTCGTGGTAGATAGGCTCCACGAAAGCAACTTTCCAGCCGCCAAGAAATCCGCGTAAAAAGGTTTTCATGGGGAAGGACGTCAGCGTGGCACCGATGGTGCCGCCGATGATCAGAACCAGAGCATCCCAGCGGTCGAGAAAGACGTGCGGATCGGCATGACCCTGCCACGCGGCGACGACAATGGCGCCAAATGCAATAACAAGGCCGACTATAGTAGCAAAATCCACGAAAATTATCTCCGGCGGGCTTTTCGGTCTACTTCCTGTATCGGCCGGACGCTTGCGAAGATTAAAGACTGTCCTACTGTGGCGGGGGTTGTCCGTAAATCTTACGTTTGAAGTCGATAATCTTCTGCTGCAGCGTCTCCATGGAGTCGCGGACGATCAGTTTGTTGCCCGAGGTTAGAGTGACCACCGTGTCGGGCGTGGTTTCGACCGACTCGATGAGGTCGGCATTCACCATAATCGGTTGTCCGTTGAGACGAATGAGCGCGATCATGGTTTCGCCTGTTCGTCGGGGTGGGCAGCATCCATGCCGCCCACCCCAACCTTAATTCGCCTCTTCCTTTAATAAGGAAAGCGAGCGGCTTACTTATGGATTAGAGGTTACCTGGTGTAACGATGAGCTGGAGGTCTTGGTCCGCGACGCTGATGCTACGCGCGTTCGCTTGGAACGAACGTTGCGCGAGGATCATCTTCGTGAACTCATCCGCTAGCGAGACGTTGGACTGCTCGAGCGAACCCGACTGGATTGCGCCGAATCGGCCGGTCGTGCCGGTTCCGATTTGCGCGATTCCCGAG
>JACRUB010000124.1 GCA_014305015.1 Vulcanimicrobiota bacterium
GAGCGGGAGCGGGTGCGGGCGCAACCGGGGGTGCCGCCGCGGCAGCCGCCAGGGTGTGCTTGTCCAGCTTGATCACGAGGGCGCGCATCACATCTTCGTTGAGACGGAGCTGGCGCTCGAGTTCCTTGGCCGCCGTCGCATCGCTCTTAAAGCTCATCACAACGTAAATGCCCTCGCGGAGATCGTTGATCTCGTAGGCGAGGCGTTTCTTTCCAAGGAGCTCGACGTTGCCTACGTCGCCGCCGTTGTTCTTAAGAACATCGGCAATCGCGCCGGAGCGTTCCGTGACTTCTGCCTCTTCGAGCTGCGGGCGGAGAATATAGGTAACTTCGTAATCGATCTTCATTTTTTCCCTACTATGGACACCCTTGCGAGCGGCCTACCATGTCCCGGCAGGCAGTGGGTACGAGCCCAAAGGGGCCCGAAAACTTTGCCACTTTACCACAGGCGGCGCCCATGAGCAAGCGCTTAGGGAGGCGCCTCAAGCTCTTCCCAGGCACCCCTCCTAGGATTGGGGTACAAGCACGCACATAAACCTTCGCGGAGACCCGTTTGCCTAGACCCGAGGAGATGACCCCCGCTCGTACCAACCCGATCGCTCGCTTCGCCGTCACAAGACGCGTTGCGGTCGCCATGATGGCATGCGCAATCGTCCTGCTCGGCATCTTTGCGATTCCGCGGCTTCCGATTGCATTGCTTCCGAGCTTTTCGCCGCCGGTCATTAGCGTAAGCGTCAACTACCCCAACGTCGCGCCCGAACAAATGGAAACGCTGGTTACGCGTCCGATCGAAAACGCGGTCAGCCGCGTTCCGGGCATCGATAACATCGAATCGACAAGCTCCGAAGGCAACACGCGCGTTCGCGCCCAGTTCCATTACGGCGTCAATATCGACATCGCGGCCGTCAACGTCCAAAACCAAGTCGACCGAATTCGTGGGCAGTTGCCGAACGACCCAACGCTGCAAGCGCCGCAGATCAACAAGTTCGATCCAAACGCTCTGCCCATCGTTACCGCGTTCGTTACCGATAGCCGACGCACGCAGCGCGAGCTCAACGACCTCTTTACGAACCAGCTTGCCGACCAATTCTCGGCCGTAACGGGCGTCGGCTCCGTAAGTGTCAACGCAAGCCAAGCGCGCGCGATCATGGTTCAGCCAGATGCCGGTTTGCTCGCAGGCTACGGGCTCACCGCCGATGCGCTCGTGACACGGATTAAAGCGGAGAATGTCAATCTGCCGGCCGGCGTCGTGCAAATTGCGCAAAACGAATACCAGATTCAAACGGCGGCCCTCTATAAGAGCGCGCAAGAGATCGGGAATACGATCGTAACTACGAAGAACGGCGCACCCGTCTTCGTTCGCGATGTGGCGAAGGTAACGGATTCAATTTCCGAACAGCGGACATTTACGCGACTTAATGGAAAGCCGGCGCTCAGCTTTTCGGTTACGCCCCAGCCCGATGCCAACGCCGTTGCCACGGCAAACGACGTCTATAAGAAGATCGGCGAAATCAAAAAGCGCTATCCCACGATGCAGATCGGCGTTGTTTTCGACCAGCGCCAGTTTATCGTCGATGCCATCAATGCGCTCGAACATACCGCGGCCTACGGCGCCGTTCTCGCCGTCCTCATTATTCTGCTATTTTTACATTCGTGGCGCTCGACGCTGATCGTTGCCATCTCGCTGCCGATCTCCGTTCTTGGAACGCTCTTTGCGGCGTACATCCTCGGCTACTCGCTCAACACCATGACGCTCGGCGGCCTTGCGCTCGCGGTCGGCTTGATCGTTGACGACGCCATCGTCGTGCTCGAAAATATCTACCGGCACTACATGCGTGGCGAAACCATCATGGAGGCCACGCAGTCCGCGGTAACACAAATCTTTAGCGCGGTCTTGGCTTCTTCGATCACGGTCATCACGGTTTTTATTCCGCTCGTGCTTATTCCAGGACTCCAAGGGCTGATCTTCACGCCCTTTGCCGTCATGGTCATGGTTGCGGTCGGTATCTCGCTCCTGGTTGCACTTACGACCGTTCCGATGCTCGCGACGCGCCTGTGGTCAAGGGAACGCCCGGCAACCAATGGCGGACCGAAGTCCGCTTATGCGCGCTTTAGTGCAAAGTTCGACTATGCCTACGAACGCTTCGCCGAGCGCTATAAGAATTTCTTACGCTGGTCGCTCGATCACAAAGGCCCGGTATTTGCTACGGCCGCCGTTATCTTCTTTCTCACCGTCGTCGCACTGAAGTTCGGCGTTGTTGCAACCGAATTGTTCCCACCGACAAATTCACGTTTCGTGAGCTTTACATTGCGCATGCCGACGGGCACAGCGCTCAATATCATGGATACGGTTACCAAAGATGTCGAAACGCGCTTCCGCAAGGACGCGCGCGTTGTAGACATTGCCTCCAGCGTCGGCTCGGGTGGCGGCTTCGGCGGCGGCCGCGTGCAAACCAATCAGGCCCAGCTTCAAATTACCCTCAAACCAGGCACGAGCAGTGCGGACGCGGGCCGGTTTGTACAGATGTGGCAATCGGGGCTTACGGGCATGCGCGCGCGCGGCGGTGGTGGATCGATTACCCCAGAGCGGCGAGCACAGATGCGCAAGTTGATGGGCGCTCCGGTTCCCGGACTGCAAGCCTTTGGACGCACGACGGATATTGTTTCGCGAATTCTATCTCAGGGTCAGAGCGAGCTCTCGATCATGATCTATGGCCCGGATTTGCAAACGCTCGATAAGATCGCGCGCAGCACCTTGCCTGCCCTTTCCGAGATCCCGGGGATCGCCGCGCCGGATGTGAATTCCACGCAGGCGCAACCGCAGCTCAACGTTCAAATCGATCGCATTCGCGCCGCTTCGCTCGGTCTATCAACAACGCAGATTTCGCAAGCGATCGACACGGCGACAAGCGGATCGATCGCATCGTATTTGCAAATCAACGGAACGCAAGTGCCCATCATCGTGCAGCTCCCGGCGAATCAGCGGCGCACGTACCAATCCATCGCGAGCCTTGCGCTCGCGGTCCCTTCAACCGGCTCCGGTAGCGGCTCATCCTTAATCTCAGCAACAACGGCTATTCCCGGCCAGACCTACACACTGCAGACGGTTCCGCTCGCGGCCGTTGCCAGCGTCGCCATTGGAAGCGGCCCGTCCGAGACGACACGCATGAACAAGCAGCGTGAAACGGAAGTGACCGCCGGCCTGAACGGCGGGGCACTTGGCGATGTTACAGCAGCGGCGCAAAAGGTTATGGACCAAGTCACGATGCCCAGCGGCTACTATTGGGGTTTCGGTCCGGGCAGTACGCAGCAAAGCAGCACCTTTAGCAGTCTCGGCCTCATTGTGGTCCTTGCGATTCTGTTGATCTACATGCTGCTTGCGGCCCAATTCGAGTCGCTTTTGCATCCGCTGGTCATCATGACCGCGGTGCCGCTTTCGCTGGCAGGCGTGGTGCTCGCGCTCGTCATTACGCACCGTTCGTTCGGCCTGACGGCCTTCATCGGCGTCCTGATGCTGGTCGGCATTGTTGTTAAGAATGCAATTCTTGTCGTCGAGTTCACAAATCAACTGCGCCGTGAAGGACGCAGTGCGCGCGAAGCATTGCTCACCGCGGCGCCGCTACGGCTGCGTCCGATCTTGATGACAACGCTTGCCACCGTCGGAGGCATGACGCCGCTCGCACTCGGTTTGGAAGTGGGGAGTTCGAGTCAGGCGCCGCTCGGCACGGTCGTCATCGGTGGTCTACTTTGTTCTACGCTTCTCTCACTCATCGTCATTCCGACGCTCTATCTTTGGGTTGCCGAACGTATCGAACCACGCCTCGCCAAGCACGAGCCCGCGCACGAAGAGAAGCGCATTCCCATTCAACAGCCCGAAGGCGTGCACGGCTAAACTTCGAAATCCGCACCCCACATGTATCTCAAGATGGGCGTGCGTGAAATCCGGCACGCATGGAAGCGCCTCTTCGATCGCAACAAGATCAACGCGTACGAACGCAAGGTCTATTCGCAAAATGGCGAGGACGGTATTTTGCGTGAGATCTTCCGCCGCATCGGGAGTGGAAGCCGGTATTTCGTTGAGTTCGGCGTTGAGGACGGAATCGAGTGCAACACCGCATTCCTGTCGCGTGCATTTGGTTGGAGCGGATTGCTGATCGAAGGCAGCCCGGAGAAATTCGCGCTGCTCGAGCGCAATTACGAGAAGTACCCGCGCGTCAGACGGATGCAGTCGTTCATCACGCGCGAGAATATCGTGCACCTCTTCAAGCAGGCCGGCGTGCCCAAAGAGTTTGATTTGCTCTCAATCGATATCGACGGGAATGACTACTGGATTTGGGAAGAACTTGGGGATTATAAGCCACGGGTTGCGGTTATTGAATACAACGCGACCCGCCCGCCGCCCGAGCGTTGGGTCATCGAATACAATCCCGGGCATCGCTGGAACGACGACGGCTATACGGGCGCCAGCCTTTCTTCGCTTGAGGCGCTTGGTAAACGCCTAGGCTATTCGCTTGCCGGAACCGATGAGAAAGGCATCAACGCCTTTTTCATTCGCAACGATCTTGTCACTGCGTCACGTTTCCCGGTGTTGGGCCCCGAAGCCGCATATCACCCTAACGACTACGGCCTGCAGCGTTTGGACGGACCTTCAATTTCCGTGTAAGAAGAAATATACCACCATCGAGAGCCCGACGAGGATAACACCGGCGCGCATGACGCGCGAAGGCACGCGGCGCCCGATGCGCGATCCTATGTAGCCGCCGAGCACGGCTCCAGCCGCCATAATGATTGCTTGCGGCCAATGGATGATCCCGGCAATAATGAACGGCAGCAGCGCCACCCCATTTATGACGGCGGCCAGCACATTTTTCACCGCGTTCATTGCGTTGAAATTCGGTAAACCGGAGAACGCCAGAATCGCCAGCATCAGGAAGCCGATGCCCGCTCCGAAATAGCCGCCGTAAATTGCTGTCAGAAACTGCGCGAAGAGCTGCACGGGCGTATGGCGTTTTGCAGCGCCCGAATGCTGCCGGGTCAAGAAGGGCGAGATCGCAAAGACAATCGTTGCGAAGAGCAGCAAGAACGGAATCATGCGCTGGAATGTATGCGGCGGCGTATGGAGGAGCAGCACCGCCCCGATAAGCGAGCCCACCAGGCTAACAATCGCGGCATTGATGAGCAAATGGCGCTGCTCGCGCACTTCTTCGTGATAGCCTCGCGCGCTCGCGAGGGTGCCAAACCACATCGCAAAGTTGTTCGTCGCATTCGCGCTGATCGGGGGCACGCCCGTGAAGATGAGTGCGGGGAACGTCAAGAAGCTGCCGCCGCCGGCGACGCTATTAATCGAGCCGCTTATGAACGCGATACAGAAAAGGATGAGCAGGGAGGCGGGGGTTAGCTCGAGGATTTTGCCTCGCGTTTGGTCACACGATAGACTTTGCGAATACCTTTAAGCGATTCGAGCTTGCGCAGGATGCGGTGCAAGTGATCGAGGTCCGTTATCTGAACGGTCAGACTCACGAGTGCAATGCGATCGCGTTTCACGCGCGCGGTAACCGACGACACGCTGGTCTTCGCCTCCGCAAAGACTTGCATGACGTCTTGCACCAGCGCCGGCCGGTCGAGCGCTTCGACTTCTACGTCGACGGCATGGGTGAATTCGGTCTTGCCGATCCACGTCGCTTCGAGGACCCGCTCCGGTGTCGCGTTCATGTAAGCGACGTTCGGACAATCCGCGCGATGGACGGAGACGCCTTTCCCGATCGTGACGTAGCCCATAATCGGATCACCCGGCACGGGGCTGCAGCACTTCGAAAGCCGCACGAGCACATCATCGACGCCTGCGATGCGGATGCCGCTCGTCTTGCGCGTAACCCGCTTGGAAACCGATTGCGGCCGACCCAGTTTTGAAATCTCAACGACGTTGGTGCTCTTAACCTCGTCGCGTAAGCGGTTGACGACGCTCTGCGCGGACGCATCGCCAAAGCCGATGGCTGCGAAAAGGTCCGACGGGGTCCCATAGTTCATGCGGTGCGCGATCGTTTCGATTAAGTCACCGCGCGCGAGATCGGGACGCAGATGTTGGCGCGCGAGCTCGTGCTCTACGGATTCCAGCCCCGCGAGAACGTTTTCTTCCTTGCGCTCCTTACGGAACCACTGCTTGATCTTGTGCTTTGCACTGGACGTCTTAACGATCGAGAGCCAGCCGAGCGAAGGCCGTCCGGAATTCTTGTTGACGAGAATCTCGCAGATGTCGCCATTGTGCAGCGTCGCATCGAGCGAGACGATCCGCCCATTGACTTTTGCGCCGACACAGTGGTTACCGACATCGGTATGTACGAGATAGGCGAAATCGAGAGGCGTGCTCTGCGAAGAAAGGCTAAAGACGTCGCCGCGCGGTGAGAAAACAAACACCTGATTATCGAAGAGGTCGAGCTTGAGATTCTCCATGAAGGCGCGCGAGTCGCGCATATCCTTCTGCCACTCCAGCAACGCACGCAACCATGAGAGTTTGTTCTCGAACTGGTCGGCTTTGCCACCCTCTTTGTAGCGCCAGTGCGCCGCGATCCCGTACTCGCCCGTGCGATGCATCTCCCAGGTGCGAATTTGAATTTCGAGTGGCTCGCCTTGCGGCCCAACGACCGTTGTGTGCAACGACTGGTACATGTTGGGCTTGGGCATCGCGATGTAATCTTTAAACCGGCCGGGCAACGGCGTCCAGAGTGAATGCACGATGCCGAGTGCGCCGTAGCAATCCTTGACGCTCTCGACGATGACGCGAATTGCGGTCAGATCGTAGATGGTCGAGAACTCGCGGCCTTTCTTTAATTTCTGGTAGATCGAATAGAAATGTTTCGGACGGCCTTGGATCTCCGCGTTGATGTGAATCTCCGAGCACTCTTTGCGAAGCGCAGAAATAACTGTATCAACGGACTCTTCGCGCGCCTGCCGGGTTTTGGCAACACGTTCGACGATCTCGCGGTACCCTTCCGGATCGAGATAGCGCAAACAGAGATCTTCCATCTCCCATTTGATCTTCCAGATTCCAAGTCGATGCGCGATTGGCGTATAGATGTCGAGCGTCTCGCGCGCGATGGCTTGCTGCTTGCCGCCCGTTAGGCTGCCCAAGGTGCGCATGTTATGTAAGCGGTCGGCGAGCTTGATAATGATAACGCGAATGTCCTTAGCCATTGCCATGAACATCTTGCGCAGATTCTCGACTTGCGCTTCTTCTTTGGATTGGTACGGAATGCGCGTGAGTTTGGTGACACCTTCGACCAGCGTTGCGATCTCATCGCCGAAAAGCGTGGCGACTTCCTCGCTCGTAATCGAGGTATCTTCCACCACGTCGTGCAGAATCGCGGCCGCGATCGTCCCGCGGTCCATTTCCAGCTCGGCCAGGATGCCGGCGACCGCCACTGGGTGCTCGATATACGACTCGCCGGAGGCCCGGTGCTGGCCCTCATGGGCCCGGTCGGCGGTCTGGTAGACGCTCTTAAGCCACGACCCGTCGAGGGACGGGTCGTAGGTTTGAACCTTGGCAATAAGCTCGTCGATCCTCATCTACATCTTTATGATGCCATATCGGCCCACTGCGATGCAAAGGGATAGGGCTGACAGGCCCGGCTCTCTAGGGGCGCATGCCCCAGGAGTCGACCTTGCCGGCCTTATCGACGCCGATGATCTCTCGAACAGTTCCCGTGTCGTACTTCACGAGATACACGTAGACGGGGTAATTCGCCGTGTCACTTACGCCCTTCACATACGTGATGGTCTGCAGCTTGCCGAGCGCAGCGAGCTGCGGGGCAATTTGAGCAACGGCGCCGTCGGTAATCTTCGTGTTGAAATTTTCCGAGAACATCGAGCGGTCGATTTTGCCCGCCGTAAAAGCGGCAATGATCTTGAGCGAGAGGTCGCTCATCGAAGCGGGCGGTGGTGCAACCGGAGCCGCGCTTGCGCTTGCTGCAGGAGCAGGAGACGGTGAGGCGGCGTGCGCGCTCAGCGGTGTAAACGTCAACAGACCAAGCACGAACAATGAAAGAAAACGCACGTCGTTGGAAGCCTCCGGAGAATTGGATTAGTAGGTGAGGAAACTCGTGATTTCGTGTTCGCCCAAATGTTGGCGGCCTTTGAGATCTGCAAGTTCGATCAAGAATGCATAGCCTTCAATTTTTGCGCCGAGCCGCTCGAGTAAACGGCGGGTCGCGTTCGCGGTGCCGCCGGTCGCAAGCAAGTCGTCGACGATCAGCACACGGTGACCATTGCCGACCGCATCGTCGTGAATCTCGAGTGAGTTAGTGCCATATTCGAGTGCGTAGTCTTCGGTCAGCTTGGTACCCGGTAACTTGCCGGGCTTGCGCACCGGAACGAAACCAGCTCCGATGGCATAAGCAAGCGGCGCGCCAAGCATGTAGCCCCTCGCTTCAATGGCAACCACATAGTCGATACCCTTGCCTTTGAATCGGTCGACAAAAAGGTCGATCGCGGCCCGGAAACCATCTTTATCCTTCAAAAGCGGGGTAATATCCCGGAAGAGGATTCCAGGGATGGGAAAGTCCGGAATAGCCCGGATAAGCGTTTTTACGTCCACGGCGCCTAGGCATTCGTGGAACGCCGCCTTGCGCCTTTTCGTTTAAGATCATGGAAGCGTTGGTAGAAAGGATCTGCTATGAAACATAAACTTCTCGCGACGGCCTTGGCCGCCACGATCTCCATTGGAAGCTTAGCCCCGGCCCTGGCCGACGGCGCAGCGAGCACCCGCAATATTCTTCTCGGCGGCGCCGCGGCGGCCGTCCTGGTCACGAATTACAACCACAAGAAACACGCCAAACAGAATGAACTGAAGGAGCAATCGCGCCGTCAGTCATCATTCCGCGCGTGGTTCTACAATAAGTACGGTTACTATCCGACCCAGGCGCAGTACCGTCAATGGTACTGGCGTACCTACGGGCAGAACCCCGGATAAACGGCGGCTGACCTAGCTGTTCAGACATCAGGTAGAAGAGTCACCCGCCAAGCGCGGGTGGCTCTTCTCAATTTTCGGGGAACGCGACGACAATCGCCGACTGTGGGTTGCGATCGCATTTGCTATTGCCTTGCACGAAATTATCGTCGCCAGTATTCACGGCGGACGAGCCGATGATGTCGAAAAAGTGCAGATCGCGCAGATGGTACGCATCTCGATCGTGCATAAAGCCTCACCCACGCCGCGGCCGACACCACGCCCAACGCCCAAGCCACTTCCGCTCGTAACGCCGCATCCGGTGGTCGCGGTTGTTTCAACACCTGCGCCCGCCGCACCCAAGGCGAAGGCCGGCCTTGCAAAATCGATTGCAAAAACACGCTATCATTCCAAGCGCATCGTACAGCACGTGAACGTCTCGCCCAAGCATTTGCAGGGTCCGGGTCTGGGCGCCGCGGGCAGCGGTCGCGGCAAATTAGGCGTGACCGGGACGGGAACCGGCCAAGGTGGCGCGGGTAACGGAACCGGCACGGGCGGCAACGGAAACGGAAATTACGCCGGCGCGGGCGAGCCGTGTGGATTCGTCGAGTTCGTCAACATCAATGGTGCGCAATTCGACAAGTCGACGGGCGGGTTCCATCACGACATTCGCATGACGGTTCATCTCGGCGGCGGCGGCCTTCAGGGGATCGTGCTCGATTACCGCTGGTACTATCCGAGCGAAGCGGCCGATCCATGGTCCGATCAGAACATCAAAAATCAGGACTTTCCGACGAACTTCCAATTCCCGCCGGCAGATAAGCGCGGCGCAGAGCCCCCGGTCGTTCAGTACGTGATCTCGCACAGTACGCCGGAAGGCCTCACAACGCTCAAGGACTGCCGCGGCACGTAATTTTTGCCGGCGAGCGCAGAACGTCGCTGCGGTATTGAGCGCCTGCATGTGGATATCAGCCAGCACGGCAGAGTTATGGCCGGTGGCACACCGTGAGCGGCGCGATGAAGCTCACCGGAAAATAATACGGTTCTGTTCCGCTAGCCTTGCCGCCGGCGACTCCGGTCGCAGCAGCCTCTGACACTTACGTTGGAGGCCTTTTTCATCAAGCAATCGGTCCGGTGCTAAAGCGCCTTCACGGGCAAGGAACTTCTGCGCGCGCTAAAACGCGAGGGCTTTGCGGTTACACGAATTACCGATCACATCACTTCTTGCGCCATGCTGATGGACGAGCGACATCCGTACCGCTTCACGGCAACCGCGCTATTCCAGGCGGCACGCTCGCGCGTATCATGAAACGTACGTCTGAGCCGATGATCTGCGTTAGGTGCAGCGAGGCCCGGGCGCTCGCCTGGCACCGGTGCTCTCTCTCGTAGGCGAAAATATTCGTTCATCGCTGTTC
>JACRUB010000093.1 GCA_014305015.1 Vulcanimicrobiota bacterium
GCCTGAGCCAGAACCGCGTCGACCTCGGTCTTGCTACCGACGTTGTGCGCGATAACAAAGTCTGTTGCACAATGATCGGTTTTAGGAAGACCGGAGTCATAGGCGATGTCTGAACGCGACCAGAGCGCTAAGCGCAGTCCCGGCTGGAGATCAAAAAAAGCGACTGCGCCGTGCTCGAATTCCGTGCCGACGATTCCTTGCGTTGCGAGGCCTAAGCCATCCCGGTAGAACGTCAACGCGCCTCGCAAGTCGTCGACTCCTAGCGTAACCAGTGTGATGTGCGGCTTCATTTCGAGGGACCAAGCTGCTGCTTGATTTCTAAGGATAGATCGCGCAGAAGCCGGACCGGGACCGGCGTCGGCGCATCCATCATCACGTCGCGCGCCATTTGATTCTTCGGAAACGCGATCACGTCGCGAATATTTGTTTCGCCAACCGCCAGCATCACGATGCGGTCGATACCGAGTGCCATCCCACCGTGGGGCGGCGCTCCATAATCGAGCGCGCGCACGAAGAAGCCGAACCGCTCCTCGATTTGCTCGTCCGTCATGCCAAGCATACTGAAGATCTTGCGCTGAAAATCGGGCTTGTGAATGCGAATCGAACCGCTCCCAAGCTCAAAGCCGTTGAGCACCATGTCATAATGCTGGGCACGCATCGCAAGCGGGTCGGTTTGCAGTAAATCCCACTGGTCGTCGTTTGGCGCGGTAAACGGGTGGTGCGCGGGCGCAGGTCCGCCGGTTTCCTCATCTTTTTCAAAGAGCGGGAAATCCGTTACCCATGCGAATGCAAATTTCGCCGGATCGCGCAGTCCGCAGCGCTCGCCGATTTCGTTGCGCATCTTGCCCGCAATCGTCAGTGCCTCGTTACGCTCGCCGGCGAAGAGCAACAGCGCATCACCTTGTTGCGCTTCGAGCATATGTGTAATCAGTTTCGGTGTTTCTTCATCGAGAAACTTGGCGATCGGGCTCTTGATACCGTCGGTACCGAGCGCAATATACACAAGGCCCTTCGCGCCGAATTGCTTCGCCAGTTCCGTCAGCGCATCGAATTCGCGGCGCGAAAGGGAGGCGCCGCCGGGATACTGCAAACCGATAACCGCTTGATCAGGATGTTCTGCTGCATCGCGAAAGAGTTTGAACTCGGAGCTCGAGAACGCGCCGGAAACGTCTTTAAGTTCAAGCGCAAAACGCAAGTCGGGCTTATCGCTGCCGAAGCGATGCATCACTTCCTCGTGCTTGAAGCGCGGGAACGGATGCGGCAGCTCGACGCCGAGTGCCTCTTTCCAAACGTGAATCATGCACGATTCCATGAGTTCGAGCACGTCTTCTTGGGATGCAAAGGACATCTCGACGTCGACTTGCGTGAACTCGGGTTGGCGGTCGGCGCGCAGATCTTCATCGCGCATGCATCGCGCGATTTGCATGTAGCGGCCGAAGCCCGCGATCATTAAAATTTGCTTGAGCAACTGCGGCGATTGCGGCAGGGCATAAAACGTTCCATGATGCAGGCGGCTGGGCACAAGATAGTCACGGGCGCCTTCCGGCGTCGATTTGATGAGCATCGGCGTTTCGATTTCAACAAAATTGCGGGAGTCGAAATAATCACGCATGGCTTTGACGATCCGGTGGCGGGTGCGAATGTTGCGCTGCAAACGCGGACGGCGCAAGTCCAGATACCGGTACTCCATGCGCAGGTTCTCATCGATGTCTTCATCGGATGCGATTGGAAACGGCGGCACGAGCGCACGGCTGTGAATCAAGAGATCATCGACCGTAACTTCAATTTCGCCCGTTGCGAGCTTCGGATTCTCGGTTCCCGCCGGGCGTCGCTGCACGGATCCTCGCACTCGAATGACGTCTTCATGGCGCAGCGTCTCCGCTTGGGCAAACGCGGCAATCTTAGGATCGAACACGACTTGTGTGATGCCGTCCGCGTCGCGGATGTCCACGAAGATCAGGCCGCCATGGTCGCGCCGGCGGTTCACCCAACCGTTGAGTTCGACCGCCAAGTCTGCATCCGAGGCTACAAGCGCACCGCAGGTTCGCTGTATCGCTGTCTTATCCACTGCTATTCTTCTCTCTAAGAGCCGATTTAATTCCGGACACGTAGTAATATTGCTGCACGACGTCGCGCGCGAATTTTGAATCTTGCGCGCGGCGGTCGAAATAGCCGAGCACCCAAGGCATCGTGGTCAAGAGTGAATGCAAACCAAGGGAGACCGGCGTCATCCCCAAATTCGCCATCACTTTAAAATGCGGATGCTTGCGATAGAAGCGCACGGTCGAGCGGCCTGCCAGTTTCATTTTTTCGACCTGATCTTCGTGCGGCACAAACTGCAGATGATAATTCACCGCGCGCGGTTCGTAGCAAATCGTCACGCCGGCCTGCTCCAGGCGATACCCGAGCTCGAGATCTTCATGGCCGTAGCCGGTGAAGTTTTCATCGAAACCGCCGACCTGGAGCAAATCTTGCCTCCGGACCGAGGCATTGCCGGTTAGAAAATACAGCCAGGTGAGCGTCTTGCGATCCGGCTTGTGCAGTGGCGCACGCAACTCCGGCTGGTCGCGCTTTTGCTCGTACTCTTGCAGGTTCTTAACCTGCACTTCGAGTCCGACGACGGCAATTTTCTCGCCGCCTTCGTGCCGCTCCAAGTGGCGGCGTAGTAAATCTGGTGAGGCGATGATATCCGAATCGTTGAAAAGCACAAGCTCGCCGCTTGCCGCCGCAATGCCGGCGTTGCGGGCCGCGCCACGTCCGCTATATGCGCCTGGCAGATGCCGCACGCTCGGCGCTTCGCGCGCCGCTTGCGCCAGGTACTCCGCCGTACCGTCGCTGGATTGCGAGTCGGCGATAATCAACTCGTACAGATCGCGCGGCAAATCCTGAGCGAGCAGCGACGGAATCGTATGCTGCAGCTCTTCGAGGCGATTGTAGGTCGGAATGACGACAGATATCTTCGGCATACTTTTATAGTAAGGACGCAACGGCGTTGTGAACGTCGCGACGCAATTGCGCGAGCGACGCCGGCGTAGCGGCTGCCGGCTTGCGAACGAGTGCGTGCGCGACGCGATACGGTGCCCATTCCTGCGAACTCAGCCGGAAGTAGCGGTGTTCGAAGGCTACAACGGTTGGCCTGCGCATCGCACTTGCGACATGAGTCGCACCGGTATCCACCGTCACGATGCATGCAGCCCGCTCGAAGGCCGCGGCCCACTGATGAAACGAAAGACCGCCCACGACCGCATCGGCGCTCCCCGCATCGCGAATCGCCGCCGCTTGCGCATTGCATTCCGGTCCGTACGTGACCACGACGGGCAAGCCGAATTCGCGTAACTCAGAGATGATCTGCAGCGCGTTTTCAAGCGTGGAGCCTTTCGTAAACCAGCGAACGCCTAAATGAAAAACAACGGGACTCTCAGGTAAGAACGCGACCGCATCGCGGTCGGCATCCGTGATGTCGATGCGCAAATCCGGAATGCGCTCTCTTGCGCCCGCGAGCGCGACAACATTGAGCAACTGCTCCACTTCGTGAATCACCGGGCGTTCCGGGTGTTTCTCGCAAAGGGCAGGGTCCGCCGACGAAAGGGCGAGTTCGGTCAAATAAAACCCCGCGGTAAGGCGCGAGAGGTAACGACGCGCGTACGTGTAGCCAACCCGCTGCTTTGCGCGGGTTGCTCCGACGATGGTGAAGTCTCGCGTAAGCGGTGCAAGCGCGATTGCGATATCGAGTTGATTTTGAAACTGCGCGCCGAACGCCGCGGGCTTGCACTGCGCATCGAGCGCCACCGTTTCATCGACATCGGTGTTGCGCTCCATCACGACGGCGTTGTACTCGCTGCACAGCATCGTGATATGCGCATCGGGAAAGGATCGCCTCACCGTCGCAATCGCAGGCGTCGAAAGAATGAGATCGCCCACCCGATCGGTTCGCGTTAAGAGGATGCGCATCAGTGGCGTGGCTCAGGGGTTTGTTGCAGAAGATCGGGATGCATTTTCCGTCGATTCGAGACGCGAGGAGCGCGCAACGCCGTTGCGTTGTAAGCGAGGAGCAACGAAGAAGCGGCGGAAAAGGCGCCCGATATTTTGCAAATGAACTCCTGGGTCACGACACTACTCGTTACTCGTCTTGGGCGCGCGCCCGCTCGAGTTCTTCGAAGTACGCACCGGCCGCCATACGGCGCGCCGCCCACAGTTGCCGTGCACTTAGCGGCTGATCCGGTTTTGGCGCGCCGTACATCGCTTTGAAGTGATGCATCATTCCGACACCATTCGTCCATTTATGAAGTAAGCGTTGCGACGCCGTGTTACCGGTGGCCAGCCGCGCGCGCCAATTCGGGTGCAATTTTGCAAGCTGCACCGCGGTACGCGCTTGCGCGCGCGCTTGCCGGATCATCCCCTCGAGATTCGAGGCTTTTGGACGTGGCTTATAGTGAAACGCGATCGCCTTCTTGTTCAAAATCGATTTTAACCCGAGTGCGCGAAGCCGCAGGCCGACATCGATGTCTTCCCAGCCGTATTCCGAGAAGTTTTCATTGAAGCCGCCGATCTCGCGAATGGTTGCCAGCGGAACGGAAACATTGCTTGTCCAAAAAAAGTTTCCGCTGTAATGCCGGATCGAGTAAATCGGCGGCGGCAGATTGTCGAAGCTCTCCGTATTGATCACCGCACCGCGAATAACGTCGCGCCGATGCTGCGCGTGCGTTGCAAGATGCTCGGCGACGAATGCCGGAGTCGGCAAAACATCGTCGTCGATAAAGATGATGCGTTCGCCGGTTGAGGCCGCGATGCCGGCATTGCGCCCACGTGCAAGGCCCGAATTCTCTTGATTGATGACCGTGAACGTGCAAGTCGCACGCGCGCGCGCCCGCTCGATGACAGCTGGCGTGTCATCGGTCGAGCCATCATTGACCAGCACGACTTCGTACGCATCGTGCCCGGCGGTCTGCTCGAAACATGCTTCCAACACGCGCCCCAACAGATGGGCCCGGTTGTAGGTACAGAGTTGAATAGTCGCTTGCATCAGAGCGCTCTTTCGCCGCTACGCGCCAGCAGTCCAGCGAGCGAGGCCAGAACTCGCGGCACGGCGAGGTTTGCAACGCATAGATAGTCGGGGCACGTCTCCATTCGCTCGCCCGGACGGCACGCAAAGGATGCTCGCGAGGTTGCTACGCGCATACCGAGCGGCGCCCACCGATCCGGAAAATCCGCCTGGAGTGGAAAGATGCCGACGGTCGGTGTGCCCACGGCAGCGGCAACGTGCATTGGGCCGCTGTGCATGACCAGAAAAAATTCAGCACGTTGCGCGATCGCCGCGAAAGCGCCGATGGAGGTTTCGCCCGCAAATGAAATTGCGCTGGTTGCCGCTGCGAGCGGAGCCACAACTGCGGCGTCGGCGGAAGTACCGCTAACGAGCATGGTAACGCCGTACCGCGCTTGCAGCTCCCGCACGAGTGCGATCCAGCCTTCAACCGGCCACTGCGGACGATTTGGCGAGACCGAACAGGTGGGATGAACGACTGCGAAGCGTCCCGTTACCGCATGCGCACTCAAAATGCGCACGGCGTCGTCGCGATCGCGTTGGGTTACCTCGAAATGGGGCCTTGGATTGGCGGCGTCGCATCCCAGTGCTCGGGCGTAGTCGAGAAGAATCTGCGACCAATGCGTCGTGACATCGCCGGTTTCGCTGCGCACATCAACCTGATGCGTGAAGAGGCGCGAATACAAGCGTCGCGATTGGCCCGCACGAATGCGAATGCGTGCGCGAAACGGAATCTCAGCCGTCCGCTGCGTGGCCCAAGTGACGATACTCGCGGCGTACCGGCCTCTAAATCGTTCCGCAATTTCCTTTACCGGTTGGCCACCGTCTACAAAAACGTCGGCGATTTCGGGAACGTGTTCGAGCGTCTCGCGGTGCCCCGGTAGCGTGAGGGCGTCCACCGCATCATATTTGTTTAGCAGCGCGTGGGCGCAGATCGATGCAAGAAGCGAGTCGCCGATTCCGCCGCCGGCACAAACTAGAAGCGCGCGCGACTCAGCCGGCATCGGGAAATTCCGCGATCGTGCAGACGGTCGCCCAAGGCGCCCATTGCCGGACTTGCGCCTCGTAGTTACGGGTTTCGAAAAGATCGGTGCATCGCACCCCAACCATCCCGGCTACATGAGCGGCACCGGTATCAGGCGTGAGGAGATGCGCCGCGCCGGCAATGACGTTTTTCCAATCAACCACCGAATCACAGTAGCGCATTTGCAGCGCGGCACGTTCGCCAAGTTCCTTGCCGAGTTCTTGTTCGGAACGCGCGCAGAGACCGCTCCAACCGTGTGCGCCAAGTTTGCCGAGCCATGCACGTACTACCTCGGGGGTGCGCTTTGGGGACAGCCATTTGGAGGTTACTTGAACCACTTGTGCACCGGACGGCTCAATTTCTTGCTCGAGAATAAGCGATCGCAACCGGTTTCTTTCTTTCGTTGGGTACTGTTCGCTGTGGAGTCCGCGGCCCAATTGAAAAAGCGTTTCAACTTCGTGCCTGGGCCTGGACGGCTGTGCCGCAGGCCGGTCTATTGCCGCGGTCAATTCGCGACGCGCCCACCACGATTTGAACGGTTTCTGCCATCCGTTGTGAAAACCAACACGCTGCGGAATGCCGGCAAGTCTGGCAAACGTATAGGCTTGCGGTTCTTCCGATGCGACCAGTGCGATGTCATAGTGCGCCACTTTGGCGTCCGCCAAAGCCGGTTCCCACGTCTGCTGCGTGTAGCCATGCTTGGGCCAGGGTATGCGTTCAAGCACGTGCACGCGCTCGAACGTGCGGGGTGCAAAAATTTCCGCATTTCGCGTCGTCAGCACGGCGCTCACGCTGTGTCCCGCATCGCGTAGCGCCGCGATCAGCGGCGTGCATGCCAGCGCGTCCCCAATCCCGTCAACGCGAACAAGCACTATGCGCGCTATTGTTCGAGTCCGCGTTCCAGCTCGGCAACGTATATGCCGTCGAGCAACTGCGCGCGCGCAATCGAACGAAGCGTCGCGGGAAATCGCGTGTCCGCTGCAACGCCCGCGAAGAGCGGTAGGAGCCACTTCGGGGCGAGCGCTTTGGAGCGCAAAATGTTGAATCCGTATGCGCCCGTCGCCATCCGCGCGCGTTTGCTCGGATTTTTCTTTACAAATCGCGCCGCCATCTGCGCTTTCTCCAGCGTCTTTTGCAACGTCACTTCAAGCGTCTGTTCCCGCGGTGGCTTGATGTGGTAGACGTACGCATCCCAGGCGAACTTCGCACGCACGCCGTTCTCGCGTAACCGCACTCCGAGTTCCGTGTCTTCCCAGCCGTACAAGTCGAACTGCTCGTCAAACCCTTTGACCCAGCGCAGCGCCTCCCGCGAAATCGAGACATTGCACGTGCACAGAAATGCGCGCGAATAGTTTGCGATGGATGGTTTTGGACGCTCGTCGTAGGACGGGACGTTGATGATGGGACCGGAAACGGCGAAGGTGCCGTGCCCTTCGTGCGCGGCGCTGTGTGCAGCAAGAAATCCCGCCGGCACCCACACATCGTCGTCAATAAAAACGATGAGTTCCCCTGTGGCGGCCGCGATTCCGCGGTTTCGCGCAGCACCGCGGTTCGGAGTTGCTTCAAAAATGGACGTAATCGTAAAAGGGTACGTTGCTTGCGCCTTTTTGACGACGTCGGAAGTCCAGTCCGTTGAGCCGTTATCGACGACGATCACTTCAAAAGCGGCTGCGGCGAGCTGCTGTGAAAGAGACCGCAGCGCTTCCTGCAGATAGTCTGCGCGATCTTTGGTCGCGATAATAACTGATGCCCGCAGGCCGCTCATGCGATTATATCCTCAATTCCAATTGCCATTCGCTCAGCTGCGCCAACGTGATCCTCATGCATACGCGCGAGCCGCTCGCCCGTACGCGTAAGCCACTGCCGGTCCTCGAAACGCTCGAGCGTTACCCGCGCGACGTGACCGGGCGTGAGCGTTCCGCGCAACTCTTGCACCAAAGACTCATCCGCATCGATGTTCGGTTGCGAAGCATACTTAAACCGGCGCGCGACTGCGAGCACCGCGGCGCGCTTGAGCCGGATACCCACCAGTGGCAGACGATCCAGATAGGTGAGCGGGCCATTGATCGGAATCATTTCGGGCGCGTTCATCGGGATGCAGGCGATCATTGGTTTACCGAGTGCCGCCAGCTCAATTGTTTTTGTTCCGGGAATCGTGACGACCAGCCGGGCGCGGATTGCGGCACTCAGCGCATTGCGAAGCACCGGAAAACGAACGGTGCCCGCCTCGTCGCTGAGATAAGCCATTCCGTCTTCTTGCAGCACGCGGCCGGGAGTCGCCCATACACGCGGGTCCCCGCCGGCGCGAATTGCCCGGCCCACATCCTGGAGCGAGGTAAACGGCGATATGCCGAACGCGATCGGAATCTCCGGACGCTCGGCTGCGATGCGCAGCGCCATCGTGAAGAAGAACGGAATCAAATGCTCGACTTCATGCGTACGCGAGCCGGGCATAACGAGAATACCGTCTTCGGGCGCGCCGCTCTCGATGGGCTGTGCCGCTTCGGACAGGGCTCCATCGATTGCGAGATTTCCCGTGAGCACGATACGGTCGCGGTGCGTGCGCCAGTTTATCAGCTGCTCGACGTTGGCCATGTCGACCGCAAAGGCACGCATAAATTGCTCACGGTAGCCGGGCCGCGAAAACTTGTACGTAAGGGCTTTGGCCTCAAACCGCTTTGCGAGCCGCGCGGCGTGCATGAGATCTCCACCCAAGTATTGCACGGCATCGAAGTGGGCGGGCAATCCGTGTTCGACGCGTCCAAAGGCCGCTTTCATGAACACCTTCGGCGGGTGAACGTGAGCTTGCGGGAAGGTCTCGCGCGCTACATCGGGTTCTTTGCCGGTGGCAAAGTCATCAGGAACGAAAAAAATGTGAATGTTTGCGGCCGGCGTGCGCGCATACAGCGCGCTTACGAGCGGCCGAACCCAGCCGCCGAACTCACCTGGACCGTTGGTAGTAATCGCAAGACTGTACGAACCCTGGTTGACCACTTTAGTCGTCTTGGCCGTAGCGTTGCAATATCGTGGCGATTAAATCCGTCGTGCTGCGGCCGCTTTGGTGCGGGGCTAGCGCAATGCGTCCGCCATGTTGCAAGACGACCGCGCGCTCCGGCAGTTCTTCTTCGCGGTATTGCGCGCTCTTCACATGCACGTCCGGCCTGATGCGGTCCAGCAGCACTTCCGGGGTCTTCTGCGCAAACCCAACTACGGCATCAACGCAGCGGAGCGCCCGTAAAATTCGAGCGCGATCGGAGAAAGGCACGAGCGGCCGCCGCTCGCCTTTGATCTTGCGAACCGATTCATCCATGTTTAGCCCAAGCAGCAACGCATCGCCCTGCGCGCGCGCCCACGCGAGATATTCAATGTGTCCCGCGTGAACGACGTCAAAGACACCATTCGTAAACACGACACTCTTTTTTTGTACGCGCAGCTCTTCACGCCATGCGACCGCCTCATCGACTTCAAAAAGAGGACCGAAGAATTGCTCAGGCATGAAAGCCGTGATCGACCAGCGCAAGAATTTCATCTGCCGAAGCGGTGGCCGTTCCGAGCTTCTCCACTACGGCGCCGGCGGCAAAATTCGCGAGATGCAAGGCCGATTCAATTGGCGCTCCGGCTGCAAGTGCGAGCGTAAGGACGGCGACGACGGTATCGCCCGCACCGCTGACATCAAATACCGCGCGCGCGACGGATGGCACATTCAGGCGCTCGCCTTCGCGTCCAAAAAGTGACATGCCGTGCTCCCCGCGCGTGATTACGACGTAGCGGCACTGCACGAGTTCCAGCAGCTTCTCGCCGGCGCGCTCCAGCGAAGCGTCGTCCGTAATCGCAATTCCGGATGCGCTCGACGCCTCGTGCATATTCGGTGCGACGCACGTAACGCCGGAAAACATCAGTACGTTCTGCGGTTTCGGGTCGGCGATCACGAGCGGCGCGGCGAGCGCCGCCTCTACGATCTCGCGTGAGAGCAAACC
>JACRUB010000173.1:0-5662 GCA_014305015.1 Vulcanimicrobiota bacterium
CAATACGAGTCTGTTATGGAATCGCGCTGACGCGCTCTTGCGGCAGCTCTATCCGCAGTACCACATTGCGGCAATTCGCGTGAGCTTGCCGTGGGACCGCACGTTTGAAACCCAGCTCGAGATCGGGCTCGCTCCGGGCTTACCCCGCTAGGGTCGGGGTCAACAGATGTGTAGCCCGCTCGGATCAGTCAGGCGATCAACTGGATTAGACCAGGTTTCACCGTCGTCATGCGACAGGTAAAGGCGTCCTGATCGGTCGATCACAGCAGCCGTTGAATCTCGTGCCACGATGCAGTTGGTATCGGCTACGCCGTTGATCCATTTAGGCATGCCCCCGCCCAAAGGCCGCAGCGGATCGTTGCTGTCGATCGGGCGTCGATAAACTATGCCCTGCGCCGCAAAATGGTCGGTGGATGCAGCCACGAAAATGTCGTTGCTAGTAAAAGCAACGGCAGAGCAATAATGGGCGTGAAGTCCTTGCTGTTCGATGGTCCAGTCGTTCCAGCATCGCGGCTAATGCAAAGGCCCACCGCCGCCGCAGCTATTACGAGGTTTGGCCGGGTAGGGTGTGCACAGACCTGATGAACATCGCTATCGATATCGATCGTGGGCCGCCAAGTTGAGCCGGAGTCGGCTGATCGCGGGACTCCGCCAACGTGAACGTTGGCCAGAAGCACGGCGCCATCGCAGGTCACCGCCATTGAACGAATTCCAAGCGGCGGTCCCATCAGCTTGCGTCGATGATCGCCGCTCCGGCGTACCACTTGTCGCGACCTGCTACTGCGTCAAAACCCGTCAGGTATTGCTGCGCACCGTCAGGATCAACGCGCAGGATACGTGCGTCGTCGGTTCCCACCAGACTGCGAACCGATTGAGCGGCGAGTTCTTGATGGACGGTCTTGCCGGTGAGGCTGAATAGCCCATCGCGCCATGTCGCTATCAAAAATAGCGGGTGTTGACATTAGCGTTTTTGGCAGAGTTCGATCAGCACGCCGCCGGTGCTCTCTGGATGCAAGAACGCGATGAGATTGCCGTGTGCGCCTTTGCGCGGCGCTTCGTCGATGAGGCGCACGCCGCGGTCTTTGAGCTTTTGAAGTTCGCCTTGGAGATCGTCAACACGATAGGCGGTGTGGTGCAATTTCGTTGCTGCGTCGCCGCGAAACTTTGCAATCGGCGAATCTTCCGCCAACGGCCGTAAGAGTTCGATGATCGAGTCGCCGGCTTCGAGCCCAACCGCTTCGACGCTTTGATCGGCAATCGTTTCGCGGTAAACGATCCTGAATCCGAGCGTCTTGGTGTAGAGGTCGAGCGCCTGATCTAAGTCTTTTACGACGATCGCGATGTGGTCGATCTTCACGCAACGATCTCTTTTGCTTGGTACACGCCGAAGACATCGCGCAGCACGTTGCATACCTCGCCGAGCGTTGCGCCGGAATCGACGGCTTCGATAAAGTGCGGCATAAGGTTGTCCGTGGAGTTCGCCGTGGCGCGGACAGCATCTAAGCGCTTAGCGACCAGCGCTTCGTCACGTTTTGCACGGAAGGCGTGCAGCCGTTTGACTTGCTCGACTTCGACCGAGGCATCCACCCGCTGCAGCGGAATGCGAACGCCTTCGCCGGGTTCGACGAATTTGTTCACGCCCACAACGACGGTCTCGCCGCGTTCGATCGCCTGCTGAGCATGATAGGCGGAATCGGCGATGCGGCCTTGCATCCAGCCGCTCTCGATTGCGGCGACCGCTCCTCCGAGCTCATCGACCTCTTTAATCAATACTTCGGCCCGTGCAATCAACTCGTTCGTAAGCGTCTCGACATAGTAAGAACCTGCGAGCGGGTCGACGACGTCCGCGACGCCGCTTTCATATCCGATGATTTGCTGCGTGCGAAGGGCAAGCTTTGCAGATTCGGCTGTGGGAAGCGCCATCGCTTCATCCTTGCCATTCGTGTGGAGCGACTGCGTGCCGCCGAGAACGGCTGCCAGCGCTTGAATCGTAACCCGCACGACGTTATTCTCCGGCTCTTGCGCCGTGAGGGTCGAGCCGCCGGTCTGCGTATGAAAGCGCAGCATTTGCGAGCGCGGATCCTTGCACCCAAACTCATCTTTCGTGATATGTGCCCAAAGGTAGCGGGCCGCACGAAACTTAGCGACCTCCTCGAAGAAATCGTTGTGTGCGTTCCAGAAAAATGAAATCCGGGGCGCGATTTCATCGAGGTCCAGCCCGGCTTCGTGCGCCGCACGTAGATACGCTTTTCCGTTGGAAAGCGTGAAGGCGATTTCTTCAAGTGCGGTCGATCCAGCCTCGCGAATGTGGTAGCCGGAAATCGAGATCGTGTTCCACTGCGGCACATTTTTGGCGCAAAATGCCATCACGTCCGTAACCAAGCGCATCGAAGGTTTGGGCGGATAGATGTACGTTCCGCGCGCCACGTACTCTTTGAGGACGTCGTTTTGAATCGTGCCGCCCAGTTGATCGAACGCAATGCCGCGCCGGCGAGCAACGGCCAGCACCATTGCAAGAATGATCGACGCGGGCGCGTTGATCGTCATCGAAACGGTGACTTTCTCGAGCGGTAGAGAATCGAAAAGTGTTTCAACATCCGCCACGCTGTCGATCGCGACGCCGACCTTGCCGACCTCGCCGCGCGATTGCGGCGCATCGGAATCGTGTCCGAGCTGCGTGGGCAAGTCAAATGCAACGGAAAGCCCGGTCGTACCGCGCTCTAAGAGATAGCGGTACCGGGCATTGGATTCGGCAGCCGTGCCGAAACCCGCGTACTGGCGCATCGTCCAGAGCCGGCCGCGATACATGTCTTTGCGAACGCCACGCGTAAACGGAAAGCTGCCGGGCTCACCCGTTTCATGCGGAGGGCCCTGAACTTTGTCGTAAGCGGGCTTGAGCGGAATGCCGCTATCGTTTGTATCGCTCGCCATTATTGCAGCGTCACCAGCGGTGACTGCGCTTCGACCGTCTCGCCTTGGGAAGCATGAACTTTTGTTACGGTGCCGTCCTTATGCGCGCGCACTTCGTTCATCATCTTCATGGCTTCAATGATTGCGACAACCTGGCCGCTCGCGATCTGCTCGCCTTCCTTGACATTCAACTCCACCACCACCCCGTGCATCGGCGAACGAACATCGTTGCCCGTGGCTGCCGCGGATTTGCGCGTGCTCGCCCGGCGCGGTGCTGCAGGACGCAGGCCCGAAGATGCAGTGCCGGCCGGAAGATCTAAAACGCGAACGCGATAGAGTTTGTCGTTGACTTCGACGCGGATAACTTCGCCTGGCTCGTTCTTAACGGCGGGCACTTGGTGTGTTGTACCATTCGTCGGCGAAGCGAAGGCCGTGGCCGCAAACTTTTCGAGCGTTGCCGTTCCATAACTCCCGTCTTTGACGCTCTGGAGATCGATGAGGCCCCGCAGAAGTGGAAGTGTGGTCGGCACGCCTTCAATTTTGTATTCATCGATCGCGCGCCGCAAGCGTGCGCGCGCCTGATCGCGGGTCGGCGCCCAGACAACCAGCTTAGAAATCATAGAATCGTAGTCGGCCGAGATCGTATAGCCTTCATATGCGGCGGAATCGATGCGCACGCCAAGGCCGGAAGGCTCGCGATATTTGGTAATGGTGCCCGGAGCCGGGCGGAAATTATCGCCGGGATCTTCGGCGTTGACGCGCCCCTCGATGGCGTACCCGCGAAACTCGATGTCGTCTTGATCGTATCCGAGTTGCTCGCCGGCTGCAACGCGTATTTGCTCGCGAATCAGATCGAGTCCCGAAATCATCTCGCTCACGGTATGCTCGACCTGAATGCGCGTGTTCATCTCGAGGAAGTAGAACTCATCGCCCGCGACCAGACACTCGATCGTCCCAACGCTATCGTAACGAATCGCCTTTGCGGCCTTGATGCCGGCTTCGCGCAGGCCTTTGCGGACTTTCTTGGAGATGGAAGCCGGCGCTTCTTCCCAGAGTTTCTGATGGCGTCGCTGCAGCGAGCAATCGCGTTCGCCGACGTGCACGATGTTACCGAACTTGTCGGCAAGGATTTGCAGCTCGATGTGTTTTGGATTCTCGAGGTAGCGCTCGGCGTAAATCATGCCGTTCTTGAAATATGCATTTGCCTCGCGTTGTGCAGTCGTGAAGGCGGCTTCGATTTCATCGAGCGTTCGTGCAACTTTAAGGCCCTTGCCACCCCCGCCGCCCGAGGCTTTGAGTGCAAGCGGAAGGCCGTATGTTTTAGCGGCTTGGTGTGCCGCCGCAACATCTTCGATCGCTTCCGTCCCGCCGGGCACTACCGGCACGCCGGCTTTGACCATTGCCTGCCGGGCTCGGACCTTATCGCCCATCGCATCGATCGAATCCGGATGCGGGCCGACCCAAATCAAATGCGCTTCCAAAACCTTACGCGCAAACCCCGCATTCTCGGCGAGAAATCCGTAGCCCGGATGGATCGCCTCCGCGCCCGCGCGCTTTGCAACATCAAGAATGTTCTCAACATTGAGATAGCTCGCAGATGGTGCAGCTGGGCCGATGCAATAGGCTTCGTCCGCAAAGGCAACATGTAATGATTCGCGATCCGGCTCGGAGTAGACGGCGACGGTTGCGATGCCCATTTCTTTGGCCGTGCGCATGACGCGCAGCGCAATCTCGCCGCGGTTCGCGACAAGGAGCCTACGGAACACGGTGGCCGCCGCGGCTCAAGGCGCGCAGTCCGTCAAACTCAAGGTCGGGCAACCGCGCTGCGAGTTGCCAGGCCGAAACCACGGGCGCGTCTGCTTGCGGTTTTGTTAGCAATTGCCGCAAGGCCAGGACCACTGCCGCGAGTTCCGACTCGTCCATTATCCCTCCGCTGGATCGGCGTACATGCCCATCGCGTGGAATCCCGCATCGACGAAGTGAATATCCGCCGTCACGGCTTTTGAAAGATCGGATCCCAAATACACGGCCGCCTTGCCGACGTCATCGATCGTGACGTTCCGCTTGAGCGGCGCCGACGCGCTGACCTTATCGAGCATCTTCGTCATGCCTTTGACTTGGCGTGCGCTTGCAGTTTTGATTGGGCCCGCAGAGATGCCGTTGACACGGATCCCGCGCTCACCTAAATCGTATGCGAGGTAGCGAATCGAGGCTTCAAGGGCCGCCTTTGCGATACCCATGAGGTTGTAATTCGGAACGATGGCGGTTGCACCGAGATAGGTAAGCGCCATGATGCTGGCGCCGTCGTTGAGATTTTCGCGAAGCGCGTTGACGAGCGCAATGAGAGAGTACGCTGAAATACCGAGTGAATTGCTGAAACCGCCGCGGCTCGTGTCGTAGACTTTTCCTTCGAGATCGCTCTTGTCGGCGTACGCAATCGAATGCACGACGATATCCAGTTTTCCGAAATCTTTCGCAAGCTGATCGTTGAGCGACTTGAGCGCATCGTCCGAAGCGACATCGCATTCGATGACAGGGCCGCCGCCGAGTTCCTTCGCGAGCTTCTCAACGCCGTCTTTGACGCGCTCACCCTGATAAATGTAGGAGAGCCGCGCCCCGTGCTCGTGCATTTGGCGGGCGATGCCCGTTGCGATGGACCACCGGTTTGCGACGCCCGTAATGAGGGCATTCTTACCTTCTAATAGCTTCACGTCCGATTATGTACCATATGATGCCATAATTGTCATGCAGG
>JACRUB010000173.1:5762-9827 GCA_014305015.1 Vulcanimicrobiota bacterium
GCTTGTCGAAGCATCGGCGCGCCCGAGAACCATCGTCTTTCGCTACAGCGGAATATTGCCGTGTTTGCGTTTCGGGCGGTCGACGCGTTTGTTCTTGAGCATCTCGAGGGATTTTGAAATCACGCGGCGCGTCATGTGGGCCTCCACGATTTCATCGATGTACCCGCGCTGCGCCGCGATAAACGGGTTCGCGAAGCGCTCCGTATATTCGTCGATCAGCTCTTTCATTTTGGCTTCCTGATTCTGTGCCGTAGCGATTTCCCGGCGGAAGATGGTCTTGACCGCGCCCTCGGCACCCATGACGGCAATTTCCGCGGTGGGCCATGCGACGTTGACGTCGGCGCGAATGTGTTTGCTCGCCATAACGTCGTAGGCGCCGCCGTAGGCCTTGCGCGTGATGATCGTAATTTTCGGCACCGTCGCCTCTGCGAAGGCGTAGAGCAGTTTTGCGCCATGGGAGATGATGCCGCCGTATTCTTGCTCCGTACCCGGCAAGAAACCGGGCACATCGACGAATGTGACCAGCGGAATATTGAAGGCGTCGCAAAAGCGCACGAAACGCGCGGCTTTGACGGACGACGAGATATCCAGCACGCCCGCCAAGAATTTCGGCTGATTTGCAACGATGCCGATTGACTGGCCGTTGACCCGCGCAAAGCCGGTGATGATGTTCTGCGCGTAGAGCGGCGCAATCTCGAAAAAGTCCTCGTTGTCGACGATTGGCGTGATGACGTCGTGCATGTCATACGGTTTGTTCGGGGAGTCCGGAATGAGATCGTCGAGCTCCATCACGTTGCGTGCCGGATCGTCATCGCACGCAAAGCGTGGCGGATCCTCGAGGTTATTTTGCGGCAGGTACGAGAGCAGCGTTTTTGTGAGATCGTTCATCTCGTCTTCATCAGCCGCAGTCAATTGCGCAACGCCGCTCTTCGTTGCGTGCGTCATCGCGCCGCCGAGCTCTTCAAAACTGACGTCTTCGCCCGTCACCGTTTTGATGATCTCCGGTCCCGTTATGAACATCTGAGAAATCTTCTCAGTCATGATAATGAAGTCGGTAATGGCAGGTGAATAGACCGCGCCTCCCGCGCAGGGGCCGGCGATTAAACTGATTTGCGGAATAACGCCGCTGGCTTGCACGTTGCGCCAGAAAATTTCCGCATATCCACCGAGGCTGACCACGCCTTCCTGAATGCGCGCCCCGCCTGAGTCGTTGATGCCGATCATCGGCGAGCCGGTGCGCATCGCGAGATCCATCACCTTGCAGATTTTTTCGGCGAAGACTTCACCGAGGGAGCCGCCGAGCACCGAGAAGTCTTGCGAGAACAAGAAGACTTGACGCCCGTCGATCGTAGCGCGGCCCGTGATGACGCCGTCCCCGAGAAACTCTTTCTGATCCATGCCGAACGCGGTCGTCCGGTGGACCGCGAATTCATCGAGTTCGATAAACGAATCAGAATCGACCAGTGAGTCGACCCGCTCGCGCGCCGTGCGCTTTCCCCGCTCGTGCTGCTTCTCGATAGCCCCGGCGCCCGCGGGTGCCTGCGCTAGTTCCCGCTTTCGAAGGAGCTCGGCGTACTTCTCTGCTTGAGTCTTCATGAGCCTCGCGACTTATGCGGTCTATCGGGGGCCACCTCTGCGACCTCGCCACCGCGACGCAGAAGTCTAGCGCCGCCCGATTGTGCGGTGCCAGCGAAACTTGATTTTCGGCTTTTTAAAGAGCGCCGACGTGAAGCGCCAGTGTTTTGCGGGCGATGCTGAGGAACTCGGGGATGGCAATGGAGTGACGGCGATCCGTTGCACGTACGCGGGGGTACTCATGATCGGCGCTGCAGGCGTAACGGTAAGCGAGTTCTTCGTGCATGCGGTCAGAAAAATAAGAAGAAGAAGCGCGCCTTTCATAAACAGACAACGCTTCGGATAGACTTCGAGTGACTAGGGTCTTGGCGTTGCTACCAGATTCCCAACATGAGTTTAACGTCGTCGCTCGCCATTTCTTTTGGATCCCAGGGTGGCGAAAACGTGATGTCGACTTTCGCAGTCTCAACGCCTTCCATGCCGGCAACTTTATCCATCACGTCTTTGCGAAATTGTGGACCAACGGGGCACATGGGTGAAGTGAGCGTCATCGTTACGGTGACGTGCTCGCTTTTTTCGCCTTCGACTTCAACGCCGTAAATCAAACCCAAATCGATAATACTCAAATGCAATTCGGGGTCGTTGACATCTTTGAGCGCGGTGCGCACTTGCTCGGCCGTTGGCATCTACATATTTCCTTTTCACATCTTGCGGTTGCTTTGCCTGGGTTACGAGGGAACCGTCAGGATCCTCGGGTATACGCTTACTAACGTCACGACGAAACTTCGAACCTCGTCTTAAGGTTATACCTACATACCGGATGAGCGTCAAAAAGGGTTGCATAAGGGAGTCACTTGGAACCCCAAGTGGAGTCACTTGGAACCCCAAGTGGAGTCACTTGGAACCCCAAGTGGGTAAGACCCCAAAGCAAGGTAGCCGAAGGCGCCGTGCCGGACAATAGGAGTTAAGCAACCATGTCTATGTGGGAACCGTTCACCGAGCGAGCCAGGCGCAGTATCGTTTTGGCTCAAGAAGAGGCCCAGCGGCTCGGGAACAATTACATCGGGACCGAGCATATTTTGCTCGGAATTATTTCCGAGGGCGAAAGCCTGGCCGCCAAAGTGCTCGAAACGCTCGGCGTCAACCTGGCCAAAGTGCGCCAGGAGGTCGAGGCGATCGTGGGCCGGGGCGGCCAAACGGTTCAGCAAGAGATGGTCTTCACCCCACGGGCCAAGCGCGTTATCGAACTGGCCTTCGAAGAAGCCCGCCAGCTCAACCACAACTATATTGGGACGGAGCATCTGCTGCTCGGCCTTATCCGCGAGGGTGAAGGCGTAGCGGCGCGCGTTCTGACCAACCTTGGGGTCGACCCAGCCAAGGTCCGCGTTCAAACCACCTCGCTGCTCGGAGCCGAGGGCCAGCCGCCTGCGCCCAAGGGCAAGTCCAAGACCCCGACCCTGGATGCCTACGGCCGCGACCTGACCACGCTCGCTCGCGAGAACAAGCTCGACCCGGTCATCGGTCGTGCCACGGAAATCGAGCGCGTCATTCAAATTCTCGCGCGCCGCACGAAAAATAATCCCGCGCTCATCGGCGAGCCCGGCGTGGGTAAGACCGCCATTGCCGAAGGCTTGGCGCAACGCGTCATCAAGGGCGACATTCCGGAACAACTGCGCGACCGTCGCGTCATCACACTCGATTTAGCCGGTCTGGTTGCCGGCACCAAATATCGCGGTGAATTCGAAGAGCGCATGAAACGCGTGATGGATGAAATCCGCGGAGCCGCGGGCGAGATCATCCTTTTTATTGACGAACTGCACACGCTCGTCGGCGCGGGCGCTGCCGAAGGCGCAATCGATGCAAGCAACATCATTAAGCCGGCACTTGCGCGCGGCGAGCTGCAATGCATCGGCGCAACCACACTCAACGAGTTCCGCAAGCACATCGAGAAAGATTCCGCGCTCGAGCGACGCTTCCAACCGATTATGGTGGGCGAGCCGACAATTGAAGAGACGGTCGAGATTCTCAAAGGTCTGCGCGAGCGTTACGAAGCGCACCATAAGGTAACGATCACCGACGAAGCGCTGGTTGCTGCCGCCAAACTTGGCGATCGCTACATTACCGACCGCTTCTTGCCCGATAAGGCCGTCGACCTTATCGACGAAGCGTCATCACGCGTGCGTCTGCAGGCAACACTGCCTCCGCCGGAAGTTCGCGAAATCGAAGCGCAGTTGCGCAAAGTCATCGCCGAAAAAGAATCCGTCGTGAAATCGCAAGAGTTCGACAAAGCCGCAAGCGTTCGCGATCGCGAAGAGAAACTGCGTCTTGAGAAAGCACGTCTCGAGCAAGAGTGGAACGATAAGAAAGCCTCAAGCGACGTCAAGATCAAAGTGACCGAAGCCGATATCGCGCACATCGTCTCGGCTTGGACGAAGATTCCGGTGTCCAAGTTGGCGGAAGCCGAGACGGCCAAGTTGCTCAGCATGAAAG
>JACRUB010000041.1 GCA_014305015.1 Vulcanimicrobiota bacterium
GGGCCGGGACGTCATCACCATCGGGGTTGTGCCGACGCCATGCGTTGCAACCGTCACGGTGCGTACGCAAGCGGCTGCAGGCGTCATGATCAGCGCCTCACACAATCCGATTGCCGATAACGGCATCAAGTTTTTCGGTCCGGATGGTTTTAAGCTCTCGGACGCAATCGAGAGCGATATCGAGGCGCTTCTGGACTCAAGCGAACTGCCGCGCCCGACCGGCGTGGACGTCGGGGTCGCCAAGTTGGCCCAAAATCTTGCCGCCAAATACTACGATGCGCTCTACGAATACGCGGCGGACCTGACCGGCCTCACCGTCGTCGTCGATGCAGCCTTTGGTGCGGCGTATGCTATTGCGCCCTACGTGCTAAAAAAGCTTGGGGCCACCGTGCACGAGTTGCATTGTGAGGCCGACGGATCGCGCATCAATGTGCGCTCGGGTGCGACCGATTTGGAACCCCTGACCACACGCGTGCGCGAACTCAAAGCGGCGGGTGACCAGCACGTAATCGGCGTTGCTTTTGACGGTGATGCAGATCGTGCGCTGTTCGTTGATGAAACGGGCACGGCGCTCAGCGGCGACCACATCATGTTCGTGCTTGCGACCGCCCTTCGCAAACTCGGCGAACTTCCCGGCGATGCGCTTGTCGCAACGGTCATGAGCAACATCGGATTGCAACGCGCACTCGATACGTACGGCATTCGCTTGTTACGCGCGCCGGTCGGCGACCGTTACGTTTTAGAACAAATGCGCGGCGGCGGTTTTGTCTTAGGCGGAGAACAATCGGGCCACATCATCGATCTGCGCAGAAATACGACCGGCGATGGCCCGATGACGGCGGTGACGCTGCTGAGCACAATCGTGCGCACCGGCGCGACGCTTGCAGAACTGGCAAGTGAAATGCACGTGTATCCGCAAGTGCTCGTAAATATTCGAACGGCAAACAAGCGCGTTCTCGATGATCCCGGAATTCTCGAAAACATTACGCAAACGGAGCAACTCTTAGGCGTGGGAGGGCGTTTATTGGTGCGTCCGTCCGGCACCGAACCTTTGATCCGGGTAATGATCGAGGGAGAAGACAAGGCCCAGATCGACGCCCTCGCACACGACCTGGCCGCCAAGATCGAACGGGCAGCGGCCGCCCAAGTGTACCCTTCGTGAAGGGAGCGGAAACCGAGGGGAGGAGATCGGGCATCCCCGGTAAACCCCTCTCTCAACGACATCCAAGACGTCTTAATAGATGCCTCGGTCAGTCGTTAGACTACTAATTT
Organism: Vulcanimicrobiota bacterium; assembly: GCA_014305015.1. Lineage (GTDB taxonomy): Bacteria > Vulcanimicrobiota > Vulcanimicrobiia > Vulcanimicrobiales > Vulcanimicrobiaceae > JACRUB01. Next base: position 1,273 of record JACRUB010000041.1, read on the forward strand.
ACCTGCCATGTATCACTGAGCTCACGGCCATAGCGGCTGGGGGGCGGGGGACAACTCGGTAGGGGTGAATGGGCCGGTCGGTCCTAGGGCGACTTTCACGTCCGAACCCGTCAACTAACCCCGTAAGTGTTTTGAAAGAGGAGCAGTTTTTGCGTTTTTCATTAGCAGCCGGGCTTTTTTCCGTTTTGCTTGCCGCCTCGACCACGTCGATGGCTCTCGCGCAAGATTCGGTCACCCCGAGCACGCAGAGCACCGCCGTCGCCGCAGCAGCCGTGGCCGAGGTGCAAAGCCCCGACGTCGCCATGTGGAGCCCGGGCGGGGCCTCGGCAGCGGTGACCGCCGATACCGCGCAAGTTGCGGGTGCGGCCAAATCCCACAACCTTAGTAAATTTGCCAGCCGGATTCTTGCGCGTACCGCAGGGGTTGCTAAAGGCTTAACCCGCGATGCGCTGCGCTTCCTCGGTGTCCCCTACGTCTTTGGTGGAACGTCCACCGGCGGTTTCGACTGCTCCGGTTACGTTCAACATGTGTTTGCGATGGTCGGACTACACATTCCGCGCACGGCGGACGCGCAGTACTATGCCGGCAGCCGCGTTGCGAAGGCCGAGATGGCGCCCGGCGATCTGGTATTCTTCCAGACCTACGAGCCGGGCCCGTCGCACGTGGGCATCTACCTGGGCAATGGGCGCTTCGCTCACGCGAGTTCGAGCCATGGCGTCATGGTCAGCAGCTTAAGTGACTCCTACTGGTCGGCGCGCTATATCGGCGCGAAACGGCTCGCATCGCGATAGACCCAACCCGCGGCCAGGTCGAACAGCGGCGGGCCGCGTGGAGTTATCTCGTTTGGCCGATGGCGTTGTACGATACGTTTATCGACCGCGACAAGAAGTCCAATTGGTTTGAATTTCATACGCGTCAAGCGCTCTGGTTCGGCATGATTGCCGGCGCCGTGGCGTTTGTCGCGCTCGCCTGGCCGCTTTTACTCTCCGCGATCGTAGCCGGATTTGCGCCCGTCGCCGGCGGCACGATTACAGCAACGATATGGATTTATGTGTTTGCTATGCTCGTGGATCTTGCGGTTTTTGGCGTATTTCTGGTCTTGGCATTAGGCTATAGTAGGCGGGCGGCTCGGGGGGACATGTTCGAGATCCCGCTCGTTTCGCAGATTACCAGGAGAGTCGGGGTAAAGCGATAATCCCGCTCACCGCGACTTTTGGGGCGTCGCCAAGTTGGTAAGGCAGCGGCCTTTGAAGCCGCCATTCGTTGGTTCGAGTCCATCCGCCCCAGCCATAAAAAGAACCCGGCTCTCGGTCGGGTTTTTTATGCTTTGTCATGTTTGGACGAGAACCAACGTGTACCGGCACGACGCCGGTATGGGACGCTGCGACACGACGTCGCGCCAGGCGTCCCATTCGAGTCCATCCGCCCCGTGGGATGTCACGCCGTCGCGCTGAAGGAACAATCCCACGGTACAGTTCGCTTTAGGAGGTAAGAGCATGCCACGATTCATGGTTGAACGCACATTTCCCGATGGACTGCACATTCCGATGACCGGCGATGGCGCAACAGCGTGTCTAGCGGTTGTCGGTAAGAATGCCAACAACGGCGTGACGTGGGTTCATTCATACGTCACAAATGATAAGACGAAGACCTATTGCATCTACGATGGCCCAAACGAGAAAGCCATCAGGGAAGCAGCGGAGCAAAATGGACTCCCGGTTGATTCGGTAATACCGGTCTCGGTGCTGGACCCATACTTTTACCACGAATAAAGCGCTAAAAAGGCGCTGGCAAGCTTGCAAGACAAGACCCGGTTAAGAGCCGGGTCTTTTTGCTTGCGGAGGTGCGGTATGACCAAGACGCTCGACGAGTCGGCGGTGCAGAGCGCCGATAATGTTTGGACGATGGCGCAGAGCCAGCTCGATGAGGTCGCCAGGCTCATCGGACTCAACGATTCCGTGCATAAGTACATACGCTATCCCAAGCGGATTCTAGAAGTCTCCGTGCCGGTGCGCATGGATAACGGAGACTTCAATATGTTCACGGGCTTTCGGGTGCAGCATAATATGTCGCGCGGACCCGGTAAAGGCGGGATCCGGTTTCATCCGGCGGTTACGCTCGATGAAGTCAAGGCGCTTGCGATGTGGATGACGTGGAAGTGTGCGCTCGTCAACATCCCGTTTGGCGGGGCTAAGGGCGGCGTCATCTGCGATCCAAAGTCCATGTCGATGCAAGAGCTTGAAAACCTAACGCGCCGCTTTACGACCGAGATTTCCATTATCATTGGGCCCGAGAAAGATATTCCGGCGCCCGACGTATATACAACGCCGCAAATCATGGCCTGGATCATGGATACATTCTCCATGCAGCACGGATATTCGATTCCCGGCGTCGTCACCGGGAAACCAATTTCGATCGGCGGGTCGCTTGGCCGTGACAAAGCGACCGCGCGCGGCTGTCTGTACGTGATTGATGAAGCGATGGAAGCGCTTGGAATTCCCGTAGAAGGCGCGCGCGTAGCCATCCAAGGATTCGGCAACGCCGGCTTGCACGCGGCAACCCTTATGCGCGATCGCGGGTACACCATCGTCGCAGTCTCGGATTCGCGCGGAGGGGTGATCAACCGCACGGGGTTGGACGTGGACGCCGTAATCAAGCACAAAGAAGCTACGGGTTCCGTCTCGAGCTATTCGGGGGGTGATGCGATCAGCAACAAAGATGTGCTGGAGTGCGACTGCGACGTGCTGATTCCGGCCGCGCTCGAAAAGGTGCTCACAATAGACAACGCACCGAAGATCAAAGCGCGAATCGTCGCAGAAGCGGCCAACGGACCGACCCTTCCCGAAGCGGATGAGATTCTGCACGATCGCGGCATTATGGTGCTGCCCGACATCTTAGCAAACGCCGGTGGTGTGACGGTTTCATATTTCGAGTGGGTGCAAGACTTGCAAGCAAATTTTTGGGAAGAAGACGAGATCAACCAACGTTTGAAAAGAATTATGACCCGCGCATTTCGCGAGACTTACCAACAGGCGCAGAGTTATAGGGTCAATATGCGTAAAGGTGCCTATGCAGTAGCGGTTGGACGGGTGGCGGAAGCAACGATTCTCCGAGGACTCTACCCATAACCAGAACGACGAAGCTTCACATTACAAACGGCGATTCGGTCGCCTATTCGTGGCGAAAAGGCGGCTTGCCCGGCACCCATCTGCCGTGGCGGGACGTCTTACACGAGGGACCCGTTCCGCAGGGCGCAACGCTCGAAGAAACGAGCGCGGTGCGCGCGCAGTATCTCGGAACTGCCGGATACGGAAACCCGATCCGTCTCGCGCATGACTTCGGCAAGCGCGATGCCGTTATTGCGAAGTGCGACGACTATGAGGAAGTGGTTCTGTGGTTCGAGCACGATTTGTTCGATCAGCTTCAGCTGCTTCAGATCATGCATTACTTGGGCGGCCGATCGTTGCCGACCGGCAAAGTCCAGTTAATTCAAACCGACGACTTTTTAGGAATGCTCAGTCCCGAAGAACTGATTCCGCTGCAGAACAAGCGGCGTCCGGTGAACGCGGACACATTCAAACTCGCAATCGAAGTGTGGGATGCGTTCCGCGAACCCTCACCGGAAGGGCTGTATGGATTGCAAGATCGCGTGACATCAGAGATGCGCCATTTGCACAGCGCAATGCGCCGCCTTTTCGAAGAATATCCCTCAGCGGGCAGCGGCCTTGCGCGCTCAGAGATGCAAATACTGGATACGATTGCGACCGGCGCGCACCGCAAAGACGATATTTTCCGGCTCTCACAGTTGCGCGAGGAAGCCGTGTATTTGGGTGACACATCGTTTTACCGGATTGTGGATGAGCTCTGTGATGCTGGCGCACCGCTTCTCGAACGGAAGGACGACGGATTCACTGTAACGCCGCTTGGAATGCAAGTTCATGCGGGCGAGCGCGATTGGCTGCAGGTGCACAAGATCGACCGCTGGATCGGCGGCGTGCATCTCACCGGCGAAGATGTGTGGCGCTGGGATGCGCAAGGGCGTCGCTTCTCTAAATGGTATCCTCCGGGATAAACGGTGCGAGCGCATTTTGCAACGCGCTGTACCCAAGGACGGAGAATTGGTCGATGCCCGGCTTGTTCGATTCGGAAAAAAGCCATCGCGCTACTTCATTAGCCCATCGCTTGCGCTCAATCGGATCAGCTGTTACCGTGACCTCTTTGACCATGTTCTGAATTTGGATGGGGACGCCGTTCTTGCAATTTTTTGCAATTTTGAGCGCCTCGACCAGGGCCTTGTTTTCTTTATCGGACATGGGCGGCCGTTTCGACGCGGCCGCCCGCCGCCCTTATGCCCCTTAGGATTTCTTGCGGGAGACCTTGCGGCTAGGCACCTTGCCGCCCGCGCGGCGTGCCTCGGAGAGTCCGATCGCAATGGCTTGTTTACGGCTCGTGACCTCCTTGCCGGAGCGACCGGAACGCAGTTTTCCGGCCTTCATTTCTTCCATTGTTTTCTTGACTTTTTGTCCCGCCTTTGCGCCATACTTCTTGCGGCTTGCAGCCTTGTTACGGGTACCTTTTTTCTTGCGTCCGCCCGTCGTTTTCTTGCGCGTCCCGACGGGCTTCTTACGGGTCGCGGTTTTCTTGCGGCCCGCGGATTTCTTGCGTGGTCCGGTCGATTTCTTACGGGTGCTTGTTGCCATCAATACCATCCTCCACATCTGGCAAAACTGGGTCTACCATACCCAAAAGGCGGACGCGATATTCGGAGCGAAGCGCCCATTATGTCTCACGATGAACTTTCCATTGATATCAAAACCGAGCACAATGGCGTTGCGCTCATTTTCCGCTTACGGGGAAGTCTCGATCTTGCAACCTCGCCTACCGTACGCGCGGCGCTGCTAGAAGCCGCAGGCGAGGGCAAACACGAGATTATCGTGGACCTCACGAATGTTGAGTTTATCGATTCCACCGGTCTCGGCGCACTCGTCGGCGGACACCGGCGGGCACTCGAGAACGGCGGCGGCGTCAGTCTCGTGATTCAGGAAGGCCCGATTGAGCGGCTGCTCAACATCACCGGCCTCATGCGTGTCTTTAAGGTGTACTCTACCGAGCAGAGCGCGCTTGAAGATGAAGGCCGCTTGGCGGAGACGATCTAGCTTTCGTACGCCTCATCAAGGATGGTAACGATGTGCTTGCATTCGACGCTGTTGCCGTTTGAACGCAACCCCGCGCGCAACTGCAACTCACATCCCGGATTCGCGGTAACGACGACCTCTGCGCCCGTTGCGCCAACGTTTTCAATTTTCCGCGATTGCAAACGCTGTGCCATCTCGGGCTGAGTGAGATTGTAGATGCCGGCGGACCCGCAACAGACGCTGCTCTCATGCATTTCTACGAGCCGCAATCCGGGAATTTGCGCAAGCAACCGTCGAGGAGCCGCACTAATGCGTTGCGCATGCGCAAGGTGGCAAGGCTCCTGGTACGTCACTACGCGATCGGTAGAGCGAGTTGGTTTCGGGATGCCGAGCTCGTCAAGCAGTTCGGTAATGTCGCGAACTTTTGCCGAAAATGACTTTGCGCGCGGCGCCCACTGCGGATCTGCGGCAAACATCTCCGCATACTCTTTTAAGGTCGAACCGCATCCGGCGGCGTTGATCACGTAGACATCCGCTCCGGATTTCTCGAAGGCCTCGATATTGCGCTTTGCAAGTTGCCGTCCTTGCTCCATTTCGCCGGCATGGACGGTGATTGCACCGCAGCAGCCTTGCCCGGATGGGACCACGACGTTGCAGCCCGAGCGCCGCAACATGCGAATGGTGGCGTCATTAACGTCGGCAAATGCGACCGACATGATACACCCGGCGTGCATAAACGCCGTCACCTGCGCACGCGCTGTATCGAATCGTTGATCCGCAGGCAGAAAGAAGCGGGAAGAAATTTGCGGTGCCATAGCTTCGATTTCGCTCAAGCCAAAAAGGCGTAGAATGCCTGATGCGCGTACGAGCGCCTGCATACCCGAGCGTTGATAGAAACGCAGCAGTCCGGCTACGGCGCGCATCGCGCCGAGGTTGCGGAAGAAGTAGAGGAAGGCTTTGCTGCGGGGCGCTTGCGCGCGGGAAATTTGCGTGCGAGCCGTCTCAACCAATTGCCCATACTGCACGCCGGAGGGACACACGGCCTCGCACGCCCGGCAGTCCAGACACTCCGACATTTGATGCACGAAGCCGGGGCTCAAGAGATCTAAGTGCCCTTCGCCGACCGCCTTAATGAGACTTATTCGGCCGCGCGGACCTGATGTTTCCGTTAATGTTTCCAGATAGGTCGGGCAGCTCGGAAGGCAGAGCCCGCAGCGAATGCACTGGTTGTAAATCGAATCGGACGGAACATCCGCACCGGTGAATCCGCGAATAGGAGGCTCTAGCATTAGGGGGCCACTTTCCCGCTCTGACCGAATCCCTCATTCATCCCATTTTGCCGGAGGTTCTATCCCGTGGCTGAGGTCGCTACCAGCGAATACGTGTTGAGCACGGAACCGCAACTCAAAGAATTCGTTCATCAAGTGCTCGAGAAAGTCGGAGTCGATGCGGGAGAGGCTCAAACGGTGGCCGAGGTGTTGGTTGCCGCCGACTTGCGCGGAATTGAATCGCACGGAGTGGCTCGCCTCCAGTCGTATTACGTTAGCCGCATTCGTGCCGGAAAACTCAACGCTAAACCCAAGTACGAAATCGTGCGCGAAACCGAAACCTCCGTTCTCTATGACGCCGATAACGGGCTCGGACATCCGGTCGGCAAAATGGCAATGGAAAAGGTTCTCGAGAAGGCCGGCAAACATGGCGCTGCCTTTGGTGCGGTGCGCAATTCGAATCACTACGGCATTGCCGGCTACTATGCTATGCTTGCACTTCCGCACGACATGATCGGCTTAGCGTCGACGAACTCCGTACGGTACGGCGCGCCCACGTTCGGCAAAGACATCATGCTCGGAACTAATCCGCTCGCATACGCGATTCCAACCGACAAAGAACCGGCATTTGTTTTAGACTTTGCAACAACCACCGTTCCGCGCGGCAAACTCGAGGTGTATCAGCGCAAGGAGAAACCCCTTAATCCCGGATGGGCGATTGACGCCGAAGGACACCCGACGCTCGCGGCGGCGGATGCACTCAAAGGCGCATTGCTACCGCTCGGTGGCTTCGGCGTTGATAACGGCGGGCACAAAGGATTCGGCTTGGGGCTGCTTGTCGATATTCTGTGCGGCGTGCTCAGCGGCGGTTCATTCGGAAATTCACTTCCGCTGCCGAGCAGCGGTCCGCAACCCGGTGCGATCTCACACTGGTTTGGCGCATTTCGCGTCGATGGATTCCGCGACGTTGCCGATTTCAAGCGCGATATGGATAAAGAACTGCGCGATTTCAAAGCAAGCGCAAAGGTTCCGGGACAAGACCGAATTTATGTTGCCGGCGAAATCGAATTCGAAAAAACCGCCTATAATCGTGAGCACGGTGTGCCTGTCCACCATAAGGTGTGGGACGGCTTACAAAAACTGGGCGCCGAATTGGGAATCCCTTTAACCAAAGACTTAAGCAAGCATGAACGATAGAGAGATTGGAGGCATGGGCCCAGAACCTCATGGCGACATGGTTCACGTCAACGTCGCCTCGCCCGCAGGCTCGTACACCGTCGGAAGTACTTCGTTCTTCCGTTACATTGTGCGTTTGGCTGAAATGGGTCTGAGCCTCAAACCTTCCGATCGTGAGTCGGTCGAAATGCTTGCGAACATTCCGCACGCATTTTTCGACGATGGCATCGCATCCGGAAACGGTTGGCGCATTGTTCCGCCCAACTCCATGGAAGATTGGCCCGTGATGGAAGCGACGCCACAACGTTTGCGTGCGGCTCTGCAGGCAGCGCGCCGTATTCTTTGGGAAAACGCTGCCCCCGTGGGTGTGAGTGCCGGCGACATCGTGATGATCGAGGAAGAACTCGATCACGTCTTCGGCATCTTGCAACGCGCCGAAGCGGCAGGATTTCCCGTCAACATCTCTTACGTCTCCTAGGGTCGTCCCCTAAAAAAACTCTTATAAACACAGGGTTTTATAGAATCGGGTGTTGAAGGGCCCCCGTAATGCCGCGCTACCACAGCGCGTTGCGTCATTTGAAAGGAACAGATGAATAAGAACGATCTCGCCGTTTTAGCTATGGAACGGCACGAGCTCTCACGCAAAGATGCGATTGCGATGCTGGACGCCCTTTTTCAGGACATCCAGGATGCCGTCACCTCGGGCGACACGGTCAAGATTCCCGGGTTCGGCCAGTTTAAAGTACGCGATCGCGCAGCCCGGATGGGCCGCAACCCGCAGACGGGCGCACCCGTCAAGATTGCCGCAAAGCGCGTCTTCAAGTTTATGCCCGCCAAGGCGCTCAAGGATGC